>CANRBH010000004.1 GCA_947628825.1 uncultured Clostridia bacterium
TAATTTTTTCATTATTTTTTGGTTTGTTGTTTTCATTTTTTTTCATTTTCTTTTTACTCCTTCCTTTTTGAAGGCAAAATAAAAAATCTAATATTTCTATTAGATTTCTTATATATGTTAGATATTATTTCAATAACTATAATATTTTATTTTTTCTTTAAATCTTTTGAATAATATATTAAATCAGTACAAGTTAGTTCTCCATCTTTTATTTCTTCTTTATAATTATCTATAAAGAAGTTCTTAATTGTTTTTTCGTATTTATCAAATCCCTGCTTAACATAGAAAGGAATATTATTCTCTGTTGTTCCTACCAACATTCTGTCATATTTTTGTTTATAATTACCACATAATGATTTTAAAAGTGTTTTTGCATAACCTTTATTTCTGTAATTTTCTTTTGTAACTATGTTCTTTAACTCTAATGTTTTTCTATCAATGTGCAAAATAACTGCAATAGAAATTAGCTCATCTTCTTTTTTTAATGCATATACATCAGAATCGTTCAAATACTTATGTATCATGTCTTTTGAAGGATCTGCCTCTAAAAGTAAGTCTATATAATCTTCTTTATTTTCTATTTTTTTAACCTGCATTCTAGGTTCTTTTGGTATCTCGTAACCATTGTTATTACTGGTTTGTATAGGATTGCGGTTATAATATCTCATCTCCTCCGAGAAAATACACCCGCAATATTTTTGCATATATAGTCCAAGCTCTTTTGCTTTGTTATGTCCTTCCCAGAATCCTTCTCTAAAATCTCTATATACAAACTCTATTCCATATTCTTTTGAAAGTTTTTCCATATAACTTTTTATGAATTCGTGATTTTGATAAATGCTGTATAAAAGAGTAGTTGATACTGCATCATATCCATTTTCTTTTGCATATTCAAAAGTTCTTTTTAATCTTACTGGATAACAATAATTTACGCATCTTGCTTTTAAATCTTTTACCGCTTCTTCGCAAAATTCGTCTAAACCATAGTTTTCTTCAAAAATTGCATTTACATTTATACTCTTTGTATATTCTTTTAAACAATCTCTCCTAGCTCTATATTCTGTGTATGGATGTATATTTGGATTGAACCAATACACAGTTGGCTCAATTCCTTCTTCTCTTAATTTGTCTATACAATATACACTACAAGGTGCACAACAAGTATGTAATAATAATTTCATCTATTCTCCCCTCTATAATCTATTCCTAAATGTTTGTACGCTGCTGGAAGTGCTACTCTTCCTCTAGTAGTTCTTGCTACAAATCCTATTTGTATTAAATATGGCTCATAAACGTCTTCTATTGTAGAAACTTCTTCTCCTAATGATGTTGCTAAGCTATCAACTCCAACAGGTCTTCCTTGATATTTATTTATTAGTGTATCTAATAATCTTTTATCAATAGAATCTAATCCAATGTCATCTATTTCTAATTTATTAAGTGATATTTTGGCTATCTCTAAGTTAATATCTCCATTTCCTAATACCGAGGCATAATCTCTAACTCTCTTTAGTAACCTGTTTGCAATTCTTGGAGTTCCTCTTGACCTTTTTGCAATTTCCATTGCAGCATCTTCATCAATATTTATATCCAAAATGCTTGCTGACCTTTTTATAATTGTTTTTAAATCTTCTGGCTCATAAAGTTCTAGTCTTTCTACAATACCAAATCTATCTCTTAGAGGCGTTGTTAAAGAACCTGCTTTAGTTGTTGCTCCTATTAATGTGAATTTAGGTAAGTCCAGTCTTATTGACTTTGCTGTTGGTCCTTTTCCAATAATAATATCCAATGTAAAATCTTCTAATGCTGGATATAAAATTTCCTCAACATTCTTATTTAATCTGTGTATTTCATCTATAAAAAGAACATCAAATTCTGATAAGTTGGTAAGTAATGCTGCTAAATCACCAGCTTTCTCTATTGCAGGACCTGATGTTATTTTTATTTTTGAATTCATTTCATTTGAAATAATATTTGCTAATGTAGTTTTTCCAAGTCCTGGAGGTCCATATAGCAAAACATGGTCAAGAGGCTCGCGTCTAATTTTAGCGGCCTCTATGTATACTTTCATATTTTCTTTAACTTTAGTTTGTCCAATATATTCCTTTAGAAACTTTGGCCTTAAAACATTTTCTTGTTTTTCCTCAACTTCATTTTCTAGACTTGGATTTACTATATCATTCTTCTCCATCTTCATTCTCCACATATTTATCTTCTAGCAACATTTCTCTTCTCTTGTTTTGCTTTAATATTTCTTTATTGTATTTTTTTATTTGTTTACTTCCTAATCCTAAGATTGCAGCTATAATAAATGCTAATGATAGAGCTTTCCATATGCCATCGTTTATTAAAATAACTGTAAATAATCCTATTGAAGCACTTATACAATATAAGATATAAACAGCCTGCTTTTGAGTATATCCTTTTTTCATAATTCTATGATGTAAATGACCTCTATCTGCATTAAATACAGCTTTAAATGATTTTCCTTTAATAACTCTTCTAATTATTGCAAATAGTGTATCAAATATTGGAAGTCCTAATACTAAAACTGGTGCAATTAAAACAACAAGAGTAACAGTTTTAGCAACTCCTAAGATTGCTATAACAGACATTGAAAATCCTAAGAATTGTGCTCCAACGTCTCCAATAAAGGTTTTAGCTGGGTTTGCATTGTATGGGAAAAATCCTAATATTGCACCTGCTAAAGCGGTTATTAAAACTATTGAAATTACTGGTGAATCATTTGTTGCAAATATAAGTAGTAAAAATATACACGAGATTAAGGTTATTCCTGAAGATAGTCCATCTAATCCATCAATTAAGTTTATGGCATTTGTTATTCCTACTATCCATCCAACTGTAAGAATGAAACTGATTGGTTCTGGCAAAAGCCTTCCACTTATATCTTCTATCCTTATTCCAAAAGAATATATTATAATTGCAGATATAATTTGTGCTATTAGCTTTTGAATTGGTTTTAAATCTTTTACATCATCTAAAAAAGCAAATATACCTAAAAAGATTATTCCTATTAAGAATCCTAATAGCTTAGTTTTATAATTTTCTGTGTCATTTAAATCAATTTTTCCTTCTATTGACATAGAAATTATTAGATACAGTGCTGATACAATAAAACCTGCTATAACTGCTAGTCCGCCTATTCTAGGCATTGGTTTTTTATTTACCCTTCTATCATCTGGCATATCTATTGCCCCAACTTTTTTAGCAAGCTTTATCGTATAAGGTGTAACTACAAAAGAAGTTATACAAGCTAACAAAAATGCAATTGCAATATCTCCCCACATAACTATTTCCTCCATTATTATTCTACATTTAAAATTCTATTATAATATATGAAATCATTGGTATAAAATTTTAGTTTTCATTTGTTTCTCTTTTTCCGTTATATTCTTTTATTAAATATAATGGTCTATTTTTTGTTTCGTTAAATATTCTTCCTAAATATTCTCCTACAATTCCAAATAATAATATTTGAATTCCAGAGAAAAATAATACTAAAAGGATTATTGCTTGAAATGCTTGAATTACAACACCTTCAATGCAACATTTTGCTATTACGTATATGAAATATATAACTAATGCCATAAATGTTGGTATTGCAATATATGTAGATATTCTAAGTGGTGATGTAGTAAATGAAGTTATTCCATCTATTGCTAAATTAACTAGTTTTCTATAATTCCACTTAGTTTGTCCAGCTACTCTTGGATCCCTGTTATAATAAATAGCTTTTTTATTATATCCTATCCAACTAAACATACTTTTTGAACATCTTTGAGATTCCCTTAATTTTTTTAATGCATTAACGCATCTTCTATCTAATAATCTGAAATCTCCTGTGTCCTTTTGAATTTCGACATTTGTCAAGGTTTGAAGCAATCTATAATACATCTTAGATGTGAATTTTTTAAGCCAAGTTTCGCCTTTTCTAGATTTTCTTTGAGCATATACATCATCATAGCCTTGTTCCCAATATTCTATCATTTTAGGAATCAATTCTGGCGGATCTTGCAAGTCAGCATCCATAAATATAACAGCATCACCTTGTGCATAATCTAATCCTGCAATCATGGCTATTTCTTTTCCGAAGTTTCTTGAAAAGTCTACATATGAAATTCTTTTATCTTTTTCTCTGTATTCCTTAATTAAGTCAATAGTCTTATCTTTTGATCCATCATTTACAAAAAGTATTTCAAATTCATAGTTTTCTATACTATTTATTAACTTTTCCATTCTCTCATATAAAAATGGTAAAGAATCTTGTTCATTATATGCTGGAATTATTATTGTGATTTTTTTCATTTTTTACTTATGTTAGTCTTAGTTCTAACATTTCCTCCTTTTAAATAATTTATATTATCTAACATATCCTATGTTATTTTTAGGATTTATCTTTTGCAACATAATTTTTTTCTACTTTATTTCTCTTTAAGATATTTCTTATATTAAATTTGGTTTTATTTATTTCTACAGCTGCAATAGGCATAAGAACAACAATATATGGAATGATATATCTTGATTTTGCTTCCCATATTATATGAAATAAAAATCCTCCAATGAATATTGTCAAAAGTAATATAAGTTCATTTGATAAATTTTTTCTATTTTGTATTAATACAATTATACTACATCCAAATATTATAAACATCAATGCTTTTTGCCATTTTAATTGAAAAACTTCTAAATTAGTTAATCCTTGATTTTCTCCATCAAACACAGCTACATTATTTTCATTATATTTAAATCGATTACGTATTGATGAATGAGCATTTTCTGTCCACATTGAACACAATTTTGTTAGATAAAATTTAAATGTATAAGAAGGATTATTTTTAAAATAATTTAATCTTTCTTTTATTAAATCAATATATATTGCATTAGAATGTTCAAATTCATGATATCCATAATATGCATATTTATAAGAATACCACCCTGCTGAATAATCAGATTCAGTCATTCCCATAACACAATATCCTAACGTTGGAAAGCTCTTGTTTTTGTCAAGTCCCTCTTTTGATAAAAAATAATTTTTTACTAATGTTGCTGGCATAATTGTAAATACTATAAAACATAATATCGCCACTATTTTTGTTAAAATTACTTTAGCATTTTCTTTATTATTTATTAAATCTAAAAATAAATATATTATTATTGCTAAAATAAATATTAGGCTATTCATTCTAAGCATATAAGAAATTGCCATTGAGATAATTGAAAATATTAGATACTTCCATTTTCTTTCTCCACAATACCTCATAATAAAGTATGTTCCAAGCATTGCAAATCCTAATCCTGAACAATCTCCATATATAAAAGTTGATAAAAGTGGTATTGATACAAAAGTTATTATTAGTGCTAATGCTAAATATTTATTTACTGAATATTTTTTAGATAATTCCTTGCATATCATAAATATTGATATGACAGTAATAGCATTACAAAAAACATTAAAATATTCTATAATTACTAAATTTGTGGAATGTGTAATTCTAAAAAGAATACTCCAAATAAATGCTAAAGTAAATTGTTGAGAATAACGTTCCACGTAAACATTATTGGTAACGCCACCTTGATACGTTGTACCTGTATTTAGAAATTCTTCAATATTGTTATTTACCATAGCGACTGCTAAACCATAAGTAGTCTTCTGGTCTGCATGAGGCTCTTCATTACTATATTTAATTCCAAATATTTGAGCAATTACATAAATAAAAATTACTAATCCTAAAATCAAATATTTCTTTTTTATTTCACTAGATTTTTCTTTAAGTTCTTTGCATCCTATTAGTATTACTGATGAAATTAAGAGTGTAGTTATTAATGTCAAAAATGTATTTGTACATACACCCACTACTTCATTTTGCATCATGTATGATGTATATATAAGATTTAAGGTAAATACAATTATTAAAAATGCCAAACCTATAAAATAAATGATTTTCTTTAAAACTTTATTCATTGGTTACCTCTTCTTTATAAGTTAATTGATTTCTTTAGTTTGTGTAATACTGATATTATAAATCTGTATGGTGCAAAGTTCCACATCTTTTCTTTATATAATGCTAATCTGTAATTTTCTCCATAAGAATAATAATTTCTATAATTATTAACCTTCCATATGTAGTTATTTTTCAATTCAAGAAAAGTTTTAGTTATTAGTTCCATACAAACGTTTTCTTGTTTTAATAATTCTTTTCCATTATCTATTTTTTCTACACTTGGTTCTTCTACAACTTTTTCAAATATACTTGAAATATTTTTTATCATATTATCTAACGAGAAATTTTTTGAAACTCTATCTCTACATTTTCCTTTATATTTTGATAAGTTACTTATCATATCTTTTATTGCTAAAACATAGTTTTCTATCTCTTCATCTTTGTAATTATAATTATTAATCTCTTTTTCATCTTGCAAACATGAAACAATTATTCCCACTTCATTATTTATAAGTTCTTTTTGCCCTCCAACATCACTTGATATAACTGGAACATCCATAGCTAAAGACTCATAAGATGAAATAGATAGTCCTTCTTTAATTGAACAATTAATCGTAATATCACACATACTATAGATTTCTTGAATTTTATCAATGTTTCCTAAAAACATTATATCATCTGATATTCCCATAGCATCTGATTTGTTTTTCATATCATTAAGCAAATTGCCGTCTCCTGCAACTATAAATAGATAGTCATTATTGTGTAATTTTTTTATTATCTCTAATAATAGAAATGGTCTTTTTTGCTCAGTGATTCTACATATATATCCTATAATTTTTTTGTCTTTTGGAACATTATATTTTTCTTTAATCTCATCTTTATTGTATTTTTCCGGATCAAATTCTTTTTCATCTACTCCAATATAAACAGTTTCAACTTCATCTGGTTTCCTTTTATATTTTTCAAGTAGTACTTTTCTACTATTTTTATTACAGGTTAGTGTTTTATCTATCACTGAACAAACAGCACTTGAATCTCTTGAATATCCACCATTTCTATTATACCATTCTTCCATATGTACATAATCTATTATTGGTATATTAGAATAGTTTGCTTTAATAAGTGGCAAAAAAGAATATCCTACTTCACTATTTGAGTTTATAATTAAATTAATATTGTTTTTTTGTATTATATAACTTACAAAAGCATACCAATATTTTTGATTTAAAAAACTTGTTAAATCATATACTGTGCTATATTTTTCAAATTGTTGTCTTAAAGTATTTATATTTATTTCAGTTGTAATTACTGTTACATTATATTTTTCTTTATCTAATCTTTTTATTAGTTCTAAATTAAACTTATCAGCTCCGCCAGTAATCATCCACGGTATTATCATAAGTAAATTTATTTTTTCATCTTTGTTTTTTTCTGGAATTACTATACTTTCAAAGTCTTTAATAATTTTATCATAATTATAATCAAATCTTGGATATTGAATAGCTTCTACTCTATTTTTAATAGTTTTTGAAGTATTATTTATAATTTCTAAAGCTCTTTTTTTATTTTCCTTAGACTTAACAAGTTCTCCACTATCTTTTCTTCTATACCATTGTCCATAGTAACTCATATGAACTGGATATTTACCTTTTGCAATTAGTTTTAACCATAGATTCCAGTCTTCATTAACCTTTTTTTCCTTAAGTTCATACCCATTTACTTCAAAAAAATCTTCTTTTCTAATCATTGCTGCAGATATCAAGTCGTTGACTTTCTTCATTTTATCTGAATCAAACCATTTGTTCCAAGTATATGTTAGCTTATCAAATCCTATTGAATCAGAATATGTCCAACTTGCATCTTTATTAGTTTCTAAAGTCCAATATCCACATTCTAAAAACGTCTTTTCTATTAAATCATCAGAGTCTATAAACATAAGATATTTTGTTTTTTTAGAAGCTTTAGCAGCACCATAATCTCTTGTTGCTGCTAATCCTTCGTTTTGTTTATGAAATATTTTAATTCTTTCATCCAAGCTTTTTATTTCTTCAAGTTTATCTAAACTTTTTTTATCTTTTGAACCATCATCTATAATTAGTAGTTCGAAATATGGATACGTCTGATTTAGTATACTGTTAACTGTTTGCTCTATATATTCTACGTCATTGTAAAATGGTACTATTACAGATATTTCTGGTTCTTTATAATTGTATTTTTCTTTAATTAATAATTTGCCTGGTTCTAAATTAAAATCAAAATACTCATTCATAGAATTTTATTCCATCCTTAATAAATTTTTAAAATTTCTTTAATTCTTCTTTTTATTGTACTTCTGTCAAATAAAGCATAATAAATCAATCTAATAAATTTATTTTTATCATTTAAATCAACTACTGGATTATAATTAAGTTTTCCATTTATAAGTAATTTTTCCATTGTCTTTTGATTTTTTGCATCTAAATCTTCTTGCATATCATCTATCATTTTTCTAGATTTTCCTGTTCTTATATCATCTTCAAATTCAACTGCAGATAATGGTTCTTTATCAATCCTTTTTGCAGAGTTGAAATATCCCATAATTGGTAAAGAAATATAGTAATCTTGATAATATAATAAATCTATATCTTGCTTAAAAATTTCTATAATATCATCTACAAACTCTAAAGCTGATTTTTGAATTGTTTCAACTATATATTCTACTTGATATTCTGAATTATATTTTTCAAATACTGGTTTAACTTTATCATTTTTAATATCATATCCTATACAAGAAGGAGCTAGTTTAGAAAGTAGTAATTCGTATGCATTTCCTGTTGCAGTAGGCTTAGCTGGGAAAAATGTTTTTAAATTAAATTTTCCAACATCAGCATATTCAAGTGCATCATCTCTATTTATATTTAAGAAGAATGTATCAACATTATTTTTACATAATTCTGATAAATAGAATTCAGGTCTTCCACTATATCCTACATCAAATACTGCTGGTGTTTTTCCTAGAATTCCTTCAAAATATTTTTTTAAGCTTTTTCTTTTTTTAATATGCTCTTCTTCATCATAAAAATTTTCAACTATTAATTTTATATATTTGTTAAATTCTTCGATATTTTTAAATTTCTTTTCAAAATCTATTTTTTCTTTTTCGCATAATTTTTTTAATTTATTTTTATCTACATTTACAATATTAGAAATATATTTTATAGTTCCTTCTGGTGTATGCTTTTCTATTTCCAATATTTCAGATAGCTTATAAAAATCAAGTTTATCTACTATCATAATTGGAATAAGAGCTTTTCTTGAAACATACATATACTCTTCTTGTGGCATATTCTTATACATTTTTTTCATAATTTTGTATGCTTCCATTATTAAATATCCATCTCTAGCCATAAATGATATTTTTTCATATTTATTTTCTATATTGTTTATTAACCATTTTGTAACACCAAAAACATACATTCCTAAAGCATAATATCCAATTAAATATGGATCTGCATTAAAATCACTGTTCTCATTAAATTCTCTAAATGGATTGTCAAAATACTTATTAGCTACTACTGCAAGCATTGTTCTTATTCCCATAAATCTCAATGCTTCTTTATTGTCTTGCCAAAAAGGTAAGCTTGAGAACATCATTTGAGATAAGTTTCTTGTATATTTTACATCTTTGAAAACGTCTGTAGTTTTTGGTATATGAATTGAGTTAATTCCTAGTTCATGAGGTCTTTTATAATCAGATTCATAATTATCTCCAAGATGAATCATTTCATTTGGACTTGCAGATAAATCTTTTAAAGCATATCTATAAAGGTCTCCTGTCCATTTTGTTTTCTTTACTTCAGAAGATAAATATAATTTGTAAATTTTATCATATCCATTGTTTTTCAAAATTTCTTTTATAGTTTCTTTTGATAAATACATATCTGAAGTGCATATTACTTTTTTACCTGTATCTAACGCTAAAGTATACAATTCATATATTGTATTTCTACGATTACAGAATCTAATTTCGTATTCTTTTTCTTTTTCTTTTAATTTGTTTAATACGTTCTTATCTATTTCATATAATCTTGCTATAGTGTTATATATTGCGTCTATAGTAATTTCTTGAATATCTGGGTTCTTTTTGTACTGTTCATCTCTTGCAATGTTTTCTGATACTACTCTAATTTTAGAAAAATTTATACCAGTTTTACATTTTGAAAGTATTCTGTATTCTTTATCTAGAAATTTAAATAAGTCTATAGGCTCAAGAAATGGTCTTACAACTAAAGTATCAAAAATATCAAAACTTACGTATTTAATTTTATCATCTACAACTTGCTTTTTTATCTTTTCTAAATCATCATTCCATTTTGTTTGAATTGAAGAAAATAAGTCTGGATTTTTTACTTTTTTTCTATTTTTACAATATCCATCCATAGAATCATTTAATTGTTCTTTTTGTTTTTTAGATATTTTACCTGCTATTTTAATATTATTTCTATGTTGCATACTGTATAAATGTTTCCAGTATTCAAATTGAGTTTTATAGGTATTATAAATCTTTTTCTCTTTTAAGAAATTCTCTACAAAATTAAAAGATGTTTTTAAATCTATTATATTTTTTTCAACCTTATCATAAGTTGTGTCTTTTACAGATGTAGACGTATTTTCATGTTGGCAATAAAATATTGCATCATTATCTACTTTAGTTACCTTTTTGGCATAATAAAATAGTACTGTTGAAAATGCAAAGTCTTCTGTCATTATTAACTTTCTGTTCATTTTTTTATAATGTACTTTTGCTTGATTCCATATATCCATTGAATAAATTTTGTTCCATATCGTATGCCAAGAGAAGTTTAATCCTTCTTGTCTAAAATATTCATCTAAACATTCTTTTCCAGTCAGTTCTTTAAAATTCATTCTAAATAAGTTAAATATTTCTTTTTTTCCATTATCATATTCTAATACTGTATTACCTATTACTATATCAGAACCATTTTCTTCTGCATTGTTTACTAATGTTCTGTAAAAGTCTACACTTGCATAATCATCTGCATCAAGAAACGCAATATAATCTCCTGTTGCATTTTCAGATCCAGTTAATCTTGCTTGGAATAATCCCTTATTTGAATTATGTTTTACATACTTTATTCTTTTATCTTTTTTCTTATATTCTTCTACTATTTCATCACTATTTCCTTGTGAAGCATCATTTACTACTATTATTTCTATGTTCTTATATGTTTGATTCATTAAACATTCTAAGCTTCTTTTTAGATATTTTTCATTATTATAATTTGGTATTATTATTGATAGTTTTTTACTCATTTTTATATCCTTTCGACATCCTTTAATATTGTATATTTATAATTCTTCTGCAAATCGTTTCTGTAACTTGTTAAATATTAAATAACCTATTATTGTTATAATTATTCCTAAAACAATTACTTCAAATATTTGCCCAACTTCTGGCATTTGTTGATAATAAAATATATTTCTATATCCTTCAATTACATAAGTCATTGGGTTAAGTTTTAGTATCCATCTAAGTTCTTCTGGTATTGTTTGAAGTGAGTACACAATTGGAGTTGCATAAAACAATAATTGCAAAAATACTCCTATAAAATGTTGTAAATCTCTAAAATATACCGTTATACTTGATACTATTAGTGAAAAACCTATTTGCATTATATATTGTGCTAACAATAATAGTGGATATAGCAAAATATAAATTGATAATCCCATTCCTGAACCTAAAACAAATAGTAATATTATTATTGAAGATATTACAAAAGTTACAGTTTCACTAGTAACTATTGAAATAGGTAATATTTCTCGTGGAAAATATACTTTCTTTATGATATTACCATTTTCTATCATTACAAATGAACTTCTATTTATTACATTAGCAAAATACGTCCATGGTATTAAACCACATACCATAAATACAGTATAATTTTCTATATTATTTTTCATTATTATTGGAAATATAATTGCATAAACAGTTATTTGAAGTAGTGGGTTTATAAATGACCATAATATTCCTAAAAATGATTTTTTATATTTTCCACCAATATCCTTTTTTATACTTGTTTTTAATAATTCTCTATATTGATATAAATTTTTAAATATATTCATTTGGTTATCCTTTCATTTTAGCAAGATTTATGCTGTATGTTTTATATATTCATCAATTACTTTATTAGTTTCTCCATCCATTCTTATAATTCCATTATCTAACCATACTGCTCTACTACATAATTCTCTTGCAGAACCTAAGTTATGTGTTACAAATACCATCGTTTTTCCTTCTTCTTTTAGTTCTTTCATTTTATTTATACATTTCTCTTGGAAATGTTGGTCTCCAACAGATAGTATTTCATCTACTAACAAAATATCTGCATCTACATTTATTGCAACAGCAAATGCTAATCTCATATACATTCCTGATGAATATGTTCTTACAGGATTGTCTATATATGAGCCTAACTCTGAAAATTCAATAATTTTATCTAGTCTTTTATCTATTTCCTTTTTAGTAAGTCCAAATATAGAAGCATTAAAATAAATATTTTCTCTTCCTGAAAAATCTGGATGAAATCCTGCTCCTAGTTCCAAAAGTGATGTAAGTTTTCCGTTTGTTATAATCTTTCCTTTATTAGGATATATTATCTTTGTCATCAATTTTAATAATGTAGATTTTCCACTTCCGTTTACTCCAATTAGTGCTACAGCTTCTCCATTTTTAATTGTTAAACTAACATCCTTTAATACTTCTCTTTTTTCTTTTCTATTTCTTTTCCAAAAGAGTAATTTTTCTTTTAGGCTATTAGCCTTGTCCAAATATACATTAAAAGTCTTATATACATTTTGAACTATTATTCTATCTTTATTATCTTGCATTTTTTCTACCTTTCTAATATTTTTTTATTATAATATTATAAAATCATTCCATTGTCAAAAATTTAGTATCCCTCATCCATAAAGTCAACCATCTTTTTATCTTTTTTAAACTTTCTTTTTGTAGCTATAGTTCCTGGAATCCATAGTATAAACACCATAAATCTATTGAAAAATCCTTCTACATTTTTGATTGCATTTTCTCTTGCTGCTAAATTTGCAAATAAAATATAATGTTTATATATGTACATTTTTTTACTAAAGCTAACTCCTTTTAGGTCAAGTTTAAACATATCTTTAAAATACTCATAATAGCCAAGTGGAGCAACTTCAAATATTCTATTTATATTTTTTGTGTATCCATCTTTTTTATAGCTACCTTCAACTATGACTTCATTTATGCCAATTATATCATAATCTTGGTCCATTTTGTGATACATTCTAGCTTCTGTAACAAATTTTTCATCAGCTTCTAAAATGTGCTTATATTTTTTTCTAATATCAGTTTTAAAAACTAACGTCTTTTCACCTGTAATTTTTTCTTTAAAATATAAACTAAACATATCACTTCTATGATTATCTTCAGGAAATTTATTTCCACTTATTTTTCCACCATCTATTTTTCTTATAAATGCTAATGCATAAACAGTTTCATCATTTAATAATTTATCTGCATGCTTTTTTATGATGTCAAATGCTCCTGTTGAAAAGTAATCATCTGAGTCACATTCTACTACTATGTCACCTGTTACATATTGCATTAAGTTATTTATTGCAGACATTTTTCCTTGATTTTCTTGATAATGATATTCTATCTTAACTATTTTTTGTTTGATAAAATTGTCTATTACAAGTTTTGTTTTGTCTGTTGAACCATCATCCATTATAAGCCATTCAAAGTCAACACTTGAACTTGCATTTACTACTAGACTTGTGTAAAGTTTTTCTAAATCTTCTGCTCTGTTATATGTAGCTGTTAAAACTGATATTTTCATATTGTACTTTCTCCCCTTTCTTCGCTTCGCTCAGAATCGGCACTTCAATGATTTGCTTTGCAAATCCTCGAAGCTGCCATGCTAAGGAATGATTTAAAGAACTGATTTTACCTTATCTATGATTTCTTCATAATTTTCACTATTGAATTTTTCTTCTTTATCTATATTGTTTTTCATTTCTTCGCTTGATAATATTTTCTTTAGTCCTTTATATATGCCATTTTCTGTATTTTCTAAAGTCACTCCATTGTCATAATTTTTTATACATTCTTTTGCTGGTATATCTGTAATAATTATATTTTTATTTAATATTTTTGCTTCTTCTATAACCATTCCATAGCCTTCATAGTATGATAAAAGACAAAAGTAATCTGCATTTTTTATGTATGGATATGGGTTTGTTTTTTCTCCTAATAGAAAAAAGTTTTCTGTTTCGCCTAAACTATCTATTTGCTTTTGTAAAGTATATCTTAATGGGCCATCTCCTACAATATAAACTTTGCTGTGAATTCCGTCTTTTTCTAACATTGAGTGAACTTTAATAAATCTATCTATTCCCTTTTGTTCAACTAATCTTGATACACTTACTATATTTATATCGTTTTTATGATATGGTAAGTTAATTTTCTCATCTGCTTTTTTTATTATGTTTTTATAATTTAGATAGTTTCTAATTACAATTTCATTAAAATCATTTCCGTATTTTTGATTAAATTTGTTTTTAATGTCTTCACTTACAAAAACAATTTTGTCATATTTTTTATAAATCTTTTTATCTAACTTATTTTTTATTTTATCTTTTAATCCTTTTGAAAAGAATTTTGAAAGATCTGTATGTACCCATGCTATTTTTCTTGCTTTTGATTTTTTTGAAAATAGCCTCGTAATTGGTCCTTCTAAAAATGCTACTTGAGTATCATACCCTTCTGGAGCTTTATTTTTAAAAAGTAATTTTAGAGAAATCTTTAAGTGTTCTAATTTTCCATACTCATTATATGGCTTGTTGTACATACTTACTATTTTTACATTGCTTACTAATTCTTTTTTTAGCTCTCCTCCATCATATATTGTAAATACTGTTATATCATAATCTTGAGATATTTTATTTACTAAATCTACTAGAACTCTTTCAGCTCCTCCAATAGTAAGTGACGTTATTCCAAATAATATCTTTTTCTTCATTAAAGCTCCTCCTTTGCTTAGTGTTGTACTATAAGTTTTGAGCCATTATCTACATTAGAAGACAATTATTTAATATTGCCAAGTTTGTCCATTTCATTTAATAACAAAATATTTGTAACTACAATCACTAACATACCTGATGTTGAAAAAAATACAAAACCTGATACTGTTGCTAAAATTAAACTAAATCCGCTTCCTGTTAAATACATCATATATTCTGCATTTAGTTCTTTAATATGCTTGATAGCCAGAATCAATCCTTTTATTAAAATTGCTATAAATGAACCTACAAAAAGTATAAATCCTATAATACCAAAGTTTAATAGAAAAGCAGGAATTTCATTTTCCATACACATTTCACCTAAGTTTGTGTTATAACCATTTCCAAACATAATAGCAATAGGATTCTTTTGATGTTTCACTAAGAAGAAATTATAGATTAGTTGTTGCTTTCTATTGTTGTTACTTGCAATATCATGTTCTTTAGTATAATCGTGTAAATCTATCATTGCCTTTTGTTGTGCATCTGAAATATAACCTTCTTCTAATGTACCTTTTATAATATCATTATATATTTTCATCATACCTGTTGACATATTAAGCTTTTCTCCAGTTGTTTGGTCAATATTATTTTCTGCTACATCATTTACTTGTTTTCTTCTTTGTAAGGTTTTAGAACCTAAAAAAGTTATTCCTAAAATACCAATTGCAAACACAACTAAACCTGTTATTAAAACTTTCTTATTTTTGCTGAATATAACTTCATATAATATAAATGTTGCTAATACAATAAAAAATCCTAAAAGTCCAGTTCTAGTTCCAATAATGAAACTTAAATAAATTCCTGTTAATGCTACTGTTATTATAGAAAATATTTTCCATTTTACATTTTTGGATTTAACTTGTCCAATTGCAACAAACAGTCCTATACATAGTATGGCACTTAGACTATTTCCTGAATTCATCCAACCTTTATACCCTGTTTTAGTTTCTTCGTATGTATATGATGCTGTTTTAGTTATAATTGATAAAAAAATTGTCACAACATAAATTGCAAGCATTATAGTTATTGCCTTTTTCAAGTTTTCTAAACCTTCTTTTTTTCTAGCTACTTGCTCTTTGTCATCATCTTTTTGTATTTTAAAAGTGTAATAATATACCACTAAATCTATCATTATAAAAGTAAAATTACTTAAATATTGTAGTTCTGCAGGAATCCCTCCAAATGAACCTTTTGATAAATACGTATTAAAAACTAACATATGGCATATTGCATATATAATATATACAAGTCCCATTATAAATAATTTTAGTTTATTTTTTTTATCTGATTTTATAAAAATATATAAAAGCACTCCTAGAGGAATTATTGGTCTTAATATTGTTGATATTGACATATTTGTTTTAAAAGCTGCTCTAAATAAAAAGCTTGCTTCATCAAATATTGGACTTAGTATTACAAATAAACACAATAAATTTTGTGTTGTAAAAACTTTTTTTAATCTGTTGCTTTTTTTATTATCTTTTATTTCTTTCATTTTTTCTCATTCTTTCCTATGTTAGTTGAAAAAGAATTAAATTTTGGCAAGGAAAATTTTATTAAAAAGGCAAGGGCGCATACTCTTTGTATGTAACCGCGTTTTTAATAGAATTTGACACAGCAAAAATTGTAATTATTTTTCAACTAAGTATTACATGATGCTAAATAACTTGCAGTAAAACTTGTATGTAAATTTATTCACAGTTCTCATATAAAAGTTTTTTCCTGACTTTTGTGCTAATATTTTATTTTTCTTCCAATCAGGAAACTTAGTATTTAAATTTTGCCATGTTTCATCTAAAAGTCTTTCTTTAGCAACCTTGTCTTTAATCTTAACCATTCTTTTAAGTGAGCTACATAATAAAATTCTTGTATATGTATATTCAAGTTCTTCACTATATTCATCATATAATTTATTTTTTTTATAATACTCTAATACATTGTTTAGTACATTAAATATTTGTCCTGTCTTATAGTTTTGCTTATTTATAATCGAATCTTCTCTTTGTATATAATAGATAAGAGGCTCTTTTACAAAACTAAATTTATTTATATTTGGTATGAGTTTATAAAAGAACTCAACATCTTCATAATTTAATTTAAAAGGAAACTTTTCTTTTATAATATCTCTTTTAATAAGTTTGTTCCATGCAACTACTCTTGCGTAAGTAAGCATTTCTTTTTTATTTTTATAGATGTACCCTACATCTTCTTTTTTCTTATTTGGATATACCCAATAGAAATCACATTCTACAAAATCTGCATTTTCTTCTATTGCTTTATTATACATTTTCTCATAAATTGTTTTGTCAACATAGTCATCTGAATCAAGAAAAGCTATATAATCTCCTTTTGCATATTTCATTCCATAATTTCTTGCATCAGATAATCCACCATTTTTCTTTTCAACGTATATAATGTTTTTATATTTTGATAAATATTGATTTACTATTTTTACCGAATTATCTTTTGAACCATCATTTACAACAATTATTTCTATGTCTTTTAAGGTTTGATTTACTAATGAATCTAAACATTTTTTTACATATTTTTCTACATTGTAAACTGGTACTATTACACTTACCTTTGGCATATTATATTAAACATTATTTCCTTTCATTTTAATACATTCATATAATATCATAAATTGCTTATATAAACAACATTTTAAGGCAATTTTTTTATTTTTCTGTGATAATTTGTAAACATAATAAATATCATAAAATTATTTAATTTCCATAATAACTAATCGTTTTTTATTTGTTAAAAATCATCACGTCTCAAACCCCATTAAAAAAGTTATTCACAGAGTTATCCACAGTTTCCACAGTTTTATTTTTTTGTCACATTTTGTCGAATTTACTATACATAATATTTTTATATGCTATATATTTGTAAACTTATTATTATATTTTTGTAATATTCTTGTAATTTTATTATGTTTCTTTTCTTGATATTTATCTATTTTACTAGTCTTTCAATTTATATTTTTATTTATTAGCATCTTTTAAAATTATGTCTTTATTTTTACATTAATATTTCAAATCCTTAAATTTTAGTAAAATTTTAAAGTTTACATTTTTAAAGTTATCCACATTTTATAAACATAATGTGTAAAAAATAACGAAGCAAGAAATTACTTGCCCCGTTTTTAGCTCTATTTATTATGTTCTTAATTTATATATGAAATATAAAATTATACAGACTTCAATGAATATTACAAGTGGAATATATCGTTTAAATATTTTTTCATCTCTTCTATAATTAAACATTTCTGATGCTATCATTATTCCAACAAACCCACCTAATATTGCTAAACATAGATACAATGTATCTTCCCATTTCTTGCTCAGCTTAATAATTTGTGTTCTTACATTAAGCCATATAAATAGATAAGAAATCATATTTATACATATTACATATCCTATTAGAAAACTTGTCATATTAAGTTTTACTCCTTTCTCACTTGTTAAATAGTAGCTCAAAATTTTTTATTATCCAAACAAACTCATTTGGTTACTTTGACTCATTCCATTTAGACATCCTGCATTTTTTAGCATTTCTATTCCGCTGTTTCCTACCTTTGCTCTTAATCTTAAGTCATCTATTGACATAAATTCTCCATCTTTTCTTGCATTTGCAATCCCTTCTGCTGCTACAGTTCCAAATCCCGGAATGCTATTAAGCGGAGGTCTTATGCCATCATCCTCCATTTTAAACTTTGTTGCGTGTGATTCATAAAGATCAATTGGTAAGAACGATAAGCCTCTTTCATACATTTCATTTACAATTTCTAAAGTTTCATACATTGCACCATCTTTTTGTGTTGCGTTATTACCTAAAAGTTCTATTTCTTTCATTTTATTTCTTACTTTTTCTTTTCCGTGACACATAATATCACTCTCAAAAGCATCTGCTCTAATTGTAAAATATGCTGTGTAATATGCTTTTGGAATATGTACTTTATACCACGCGATTCTAAATGCATTAGTAACATATGCTGCTGCGTGTGCTTTTGGAAATAGATATTTTATTTTATTACAAGAATCTATATACCAAGATGGTACATTACATTCTTCCATAATCTTTTTATATTCAGCCCATTTATCTGGACTTTTAGCAACTTTTCCTTTACGTACAAGCTCCATTATCTTAAATGCTGTATTAGGTTTTACTCCTTGTTTTATTAAGTATAACATAATATCATCACGAGTACAAATTGCTTCACTTAAAGTAGCAGTACCACTATTTATTAAATCTTGTGCATTTCCTAACCACACATCAGTACCATGTGATAGTCCTGATATTCTTATTAGCTCCTCAAATGTAGTAGGTTTAGTATCTTTAAGCATTCCTCTAACAAACTTAGTTCCAGACTCAGGAATTCCATAAGTTCCAACCTCTGATTTAATAGCTTCTGGTGATACTCCTAAAGCTTCAGTAGATGAATAAATTGACATTGTTGCTTTATCATCAAGAGGAACTTTTGTTGGATCTAATCCTGTTAAATCATATAACATACGAATAACAGTTGGATCATCATGTCCTAGTATATCTAGTTTTAATAGGTTTTGATCTATTGAGTGATAATCAAAATGTGTAGTTATTATGTCTGAATTAGGGTCATCTGCAGGGTGTTGTACAGGAGTAAATTCATATATTTCCCTTCCTTTTGGTACAACTATAATTCCTCCTGGATGCTGTCCAGTAGTTCTTTTTATTCCAGTACAACCTTTTGAAATTCTAGCAACCTCTGCTTTACTTGTTGGTTGACCTTTTTCTTCAAAATATTTTTTTACATATCCAAAAGCTGTTTTATCTGCAACTGTACCAACAGTTCCTGCTTTAAATGTAGTTCCTTTTCCAAATATTACTTCAGTATATTTATGAGCTTTTGCTTGATATTCACCAGAAAAGTTTAGGTCAATATCAGGCTCTTTATCTCCGTTAAATCCTAAAAAGGTTTCAAATGGTATATCCATTCCATCTTTATCTAATCTATGTCCACATTTTGGACACATCTTATCTGGCAAGTCGAAACCGTTCTTTATACCGTAATCAGTAAAGTCTGAGTATTTACAGTTTGGACATCTATAATGTGGTGGAAGCGAATTTACTTCTGTTATTCCTGTCATATTAGCAGCAAAAGATGAACCAACAGAACCTCTTGAGCCAACAATATATCCATCTTCATTAGATTTCCATACTAATTTCTGCGCAATAATGTACATTACGGAGAATCCATTTTTTATAATAGAATCTAATTCTTTATCTAATCTATCTTGTACTATACCTGGTAGAGGATCACCATAAAGTTCATGTGCTTTTTTATAAGCAATTTCTCTAATTGTTTCTTCACATTTTGGAATATATGGTGGACATTTTTCTGGTGATATTGGTCTTATTTTTTCACACATATCTGCTATTTTATTAGTATTTGTTACAACAACCTCATATGCTTTTTCTTCTCCTAAATATGAGAATTCTTTAAGCATTTCTTCAGTGGTTCTTAGATATAATGGTGCTTGTATATCGGCATCATCATAACCTTGACCAGCTTGTATTATTCTCCTATATATCTCATCTTGTGGGTCCAAGAAATGAACATCGCAAGTTGCACATACTGGTTTTCCGAGTTTTTCGCCTAAGTCTACTATTTTTCTAACAATGTTTCTTAAATCTTCATCACTTTGAAGAACACCATCTCTTACTAAATATTCATCATTTCCAATTGGTTGAATTTCAAGATAGTCATAACCTCTAGCTATTTCTTCTATATCTTCATCAGGCTTTCCTGCTAAGATTGCTTGATACAATTCCCCTTGGTCACAAGCTGTTCCTATTATTAAGCCTTCTGAATATTTCTTTAGAATTGATTTTAATATCAATGGTCTTTTATGAAAATATTTTATATGTGAATAAGAAACTAGTTTATATAAGTTTTTTAATCCTACATAATCTTTTGCCAGAATTATTATATGATAGCTTTTTAATTTTTTGAAATTAGCATTTCCCGCTTCTTTATTATCAATATCAGCTAACTTTTTAATTCCTTGTTCTTCAAGCTTTTTGCACATTACATTAAATACTTTTACTGTTGTATCAACATCATCTAAAGCTCTATGTGCAACTTCTACTTTTATTCCCATGTTTTCTGCTATAATTCCAAGTTTATATTTTTTGTAGTCAGGGTATAAATCTTTAGCTAATCTCAATGTATCTAAATATGTATAATCAAATTTTAAGCCTAATTTCTCACAATTATATCTCAAAAATCCTGTATCAAAATCAGCATTATGTGCAACTAAAACAGAGTCACCAAAAAACTCTAAAATCTTTGGTAAGACTTCTTCTATTTTAGGAGCATCTTTTACCATATCATCAGTTATATTTGTAATTTCTTGTACTTTGTAAGGTATTGGTTTTTCTGGGTTTACAAAAGTTGAAAAAGTATCAATTACTTCTCCATTTTTGATTTTCATAATTCCAACTTCAGTAATTTTTTCTGTTCTAAAAGATGTTCCTGTTGTTTCTAAATCAAATACGCAATAGGTAGTATCTTTTAAAGTTTGTCCTTTGTCCTTTGTTATAACTGGTTCTTTGTCTAAAACTAGATATCCTTCAACACCATATATTATTTTTATTCCTGCTTTATCATATCCTAAGTCTTCCATCAAGTGATGAGCTTCAGGAAAAGACTGAACTACTCCATGGTCAGTTATTGCTATTGATTTCATTCCCCATTTCATTGCTCTTTTGATTAAATCAGTAGCTGATGTTACCGCATCCATTTGACTCATCTGTGTATGCATATGTAATTCTGTTCTTTTTACTTCGCTATTATCCATTCTAACAGCTTTTTTTATTGGTTCTGTTTCAACAACAGTTGAAGCCAATACTGTAATTTCATTTGCAAATTTATCAAATCCAGCTCTTCCTCCAACTTTTACGCCAACACCTACTTTTAGTCTTTTCAAAATCTTATCTTTTTTATCTGGAGCAACAAATATTTTACAAGTTATTGTATTTGTGCCATCATACACATCAAAAGAAAGTAGAAATTTTCCTGTCTTTTTTAGTTCAGTTGGATCAGCTACGCCTACTATTTCTCCAACTAATTGAACTTCAGTTGTATCCATTCCTATATCTTCTATTTTAATAATATCCTCTTTAATATTTGCTGTTCTTCCATAAATAACACTTGGGTCTTCTGGTTCTGTTTTTGCTTCTTCATTGCTTTCTTTTTTCTTCTTATAAAAATTATTATTTGAATTTTTCCAATTATTATTATATGATTTTTCTTTCCAGTTTTGATTTTCTTTTTTAACTTTGACTTTTTGACTTTCTTCTTTATTTTGATTTTCTTGTTGTTCATTATTCTCTTTTTGTATGGTTTGAGCCTTAACTGAGTTTTCTGAATATTCTTTTATTATATCTTCTCTTTGCTTTAAAAAGTTACTTTCATCTTTTATTGTGTTTTCTTCAATAAAATTAACCTTATAATTCTTTCCATAGATGTCTTTAATAAAATTTGTTATCTTTGTATTTATGCCTTGCTTTTCAAGCAAGATTTTTCCTTTATAATTTAAGTGCGTATTTATAATACCGTTCTCTATTTCTATATTACTTCCTTTAAGAAATGCCTTAATAACTGGAACTTTTTTAGATAGATGTCCTAAAATATCTTTCCAGTCATTTATTATTGTATTATCTAAATCAAATCTCTTGCTTTGTTTTACTTCTTCATTGATTGGAACAACATTATCTGCATTTTCTTTTGGAAAACTTATTTTAAAATCAACTTCACTAAAATTAAATCTCTTTTTAGCATAAGATTCAAACTTTTCCATCTCTGTAATCGGAATCAAATCATCAGACTGCAAAAAAAGCTCTAATTTATTTGTCTTTTTATACAAATTAACATTAGAGATTTTTGCATTTGCTAGTGCAAAACTATCAGTACTATAATCACCAAATACCATTTTTACTTCTTTTAATTGTTCCAAAATTTTGCCCCCGTCTATTAAATTATAATTTGTTACAATTATTATAAAATGTCATAAATATAATTACAATCTTGCTATATCATTAAATGCAACTATTACTGAAAATATAATCAAAGCAATAAATCCAAAAGATTGGATACTTGCTTCTACATTTTTATTTAATGGCTTTTTTCGTATGCCTTCTATTATTAATAAAACAATTCTACCTCCATCAAGAGGTATTATTGGTAAAAGGTTAGTTATTCCAAGTGAAACAGAAATAATTGATAATAAATATATAAATTCAGTAAGTCCCGAAGTTTTTGACACCATACCTGATATTCCTATTGGACCCACCATATCATTCATTTTAACGTTTCCTGTAAAGATTTGCAATATTCCAAGTCCCATATTTTTTATTAGTTCTAAAATTGCTCTAAATGAATATTGTATTGCTTCTGTAAAATTTGCATTTACAGAAATTAAATATCTTATAAATATCAATATTCCATAAGCTAATATTCCAAATATAATATTTACAAGTGCTCCTGCAGCAACTACTGCTATTCTCTTTGGAATACTTGCTTTGCTAAATGAATCTTTTTTCTCTGATTCTTCTTCTTCACCCTCAAGTTTGACAAAACCTCCAAGTGGGATGAGCCTTAATTCATAATCTGTTTCTTTTCCTTTTTTGCTCCATATTTTAGGACCAAATCCTATTGCAAATTCATTTACTCTTATTTTACATAATTTAGCAACTGTATAATGACCTGTTTCATGTATTAAAACTAAAAAGCCAAGTAAAAAAATTATCTTTAAAGCTGTTATCAAGAGTATTTATCCTCCTAATTATATTATAAACAATGTCATTAAAATGTATGCAAAAGGAATTATGAATATTACGCTATCAAATCTATCTAGCATTCCTCCATGACCAGGTATTAGCGCACTAAAATCTTTTATTCCACAATATCTCTTAATTGCTGATGCAGCTAAGTCTCCAATCTGTCCTATTAAGGTTAATACAAATATAATCAATGATATTGTTACATAATTTATTGATAATGAAAATACATTGTTCATTATTAGTGTATATACTAAGCCAATTAAAATTGCTCCTATAACACCTGCCACACTTCCTTCTATTGTTTTGTTAGGACTTATTTCTGTAAATTTATGTTTTCCAAAGTTTCTTCCAATAAAGTATGCACAAGTGTCACTGCCCCAAGCTGCAATAATTACATACCATATATATATCTTTCCATTTGGGTTAATTGCTTGTATCTGATTTAAAAAGAATAATGTGATTGGAATATAGCAGATTCCAAATAGTGTAACTGCTACATCTACTATATTTTTCTTTCCTTTTGAAAAAAATAATTCTGTTGCCAATACTAGTATGCATATTGGAATTACACATACTAATGAAGCCCACATTATAGTTTTAGGAACAAAGTTCAACAGTATAATTAATACACTTACTATGTATCCAAGCCATGCTGATGGATTTGCTTTTTTTCCATTTTGAAAACAAGTATAATATTCATATAAGCATATAATTGATAATGCTGAAATTACTATGTCAAATACTATATTGTTAGCAAAGATAAATACAATAAGCACTAATGGAAATCCTAAGACTGCGCTTACGACTCTTGTAAGTAAACCTTTTTTCTTTTTATCCATAAAATCCCCCTTTTATTTTCCTATCCTTCTTTGGCGACCTTCATAATACTTAATTGCATCATCAATATCTTTTGTAGTAAATTCTGGCCAATATTTATCTAAAAATAAAAACTCAGAATATGTTATTTGCCATGGCAAAAAATTACTTGTTCTACACTCACCACTTGTTCTTATTAGTAAATCTGGATCTTTTTGTCCATATGTATATAAATTATTAGAAAATACTTCTTCATCAATGTCTTCAACTTTTAGTTTTCCATCTAAGACATCTTGAGCAATTTTTTTAGTAGCTCTAACAATTTCCGCCCTTCCTCCATAATTAAATGCGATGTTTAAATTAAGTCCTGTGTTGTCTTTAGTTCTTTCTTCCATTTTTATCATTTTATTTCTTATGTTTTCTGGTACACCATCTTTATCACCTAGTATTCTTAACTTAATGTTTTCCAAATCAGCTGTTTTTAAAAATCTGTCTAGATAAAGTTCTAGTATTTTTATGATTGCTCCAACTTCTTCCTTGGTTCTTTTCCAGTTTTCTGTTGAAAAAGCATATACTGTTAAATATTTTAATCCAATTTTATTACAATATCTTGATACATCTTCTAAAACTTCTGCACCCTTCTTATGTCCTAAGCTTTTTTCTAAATTATTTTCTTTTGCCCATCTTCTATTACCATCCATTATAATAGCAATGTGTTTAATATCTAGGTCTTCCATAATATTATCCCTTTCCATTTTGCTCTAAATTTTGAACAAGTTTCATTTAAACAGACATTATTTCTGTTTCTTTTTTATTATATATTTCATCAATTTTAGCTACATTGCTATCTGTTGCTTTTTGAATTTTATCTTCTAAAGATCTTTCCTCATCTTCTGATATCTCACTATTTTTTAATTTAGCTTTAGCTTCATCCATTTCATCTCTTCTTACATTTCTTACAGCAACTTTTGCTTCTTCAGCCATTTTCTTTATGTCTTTTACAATATCTCTTCTTCTTTCTTCTGTAAGTTCTGGGAAATTTAATCTAATTAGTTGTCCATCACTTACTGGATGTATTCCTATATCGGCTATTTCTATTGCTTTTTCTATTTGTGAAAGTATACTTTTATCCCAAGGTTGTATAACAATCATTCTTGCTTCTGGAACTGATATACTAGCGACTTGGTTTATTGGAGTTGGTACTCCATAGTATTCAACCTGTACCTTATTTAATATTGCTGGATTTGCTCTTCCAGCTCTTACTTCTTGATAATTATCTTTCAAATTTACCAATACTTTTTCCATTCTTTCATTCATTGTTTCTATACTCATAATAAATTCCTTTCTTAATTAAGAGACATATATATAACTCTTAATTCTTTTAAACTATCCTTATTATTTTTAATCAACTTTTGTACCTATGTTTTCTTCATTTGCAGCTTTTATTATATTCTTTGGATTACTCATTGCAAACACAACAAGTGGAATATCATTATCTTTGCATATTGAAATTGCTGTTGAGTCCATTACTTTTAAGTCTTTTTCCAATATTTCTTGATATGTCACATGATCTATCTTTTGTGCAGTAGGATCAAGCTTTGGATCTGCAGTATAAACTCCATCTATAGTTTTTGCTACTAATATTGCATTAGCTCCTATTTCAGCTGCTCTTAAAGCTGCTGCAGTATCTGTTGAGAAAAATGGACTTCCTGTACCACAAGAAAAAATTAGTATTCTTCCTTTTTCTAAATGTCTCATTGCTCTTCTTTGTGTAAACGGTTCTGCAATTTGTCTCATTTCTATTGCTGTTTGTAATCTTGTTGCTATTCCTCTTTTTTCTATTGCATCTTGTAAAGCTAAACCATTCATTGCTGTTGCTAACATTCCCATATAGTCTGCAGTGGTTCTAACCATATTTTCTCCATATTTACCTCTCCAGAAGTTTCCTCCTCCAACAACAATTGCGATTTCTACTCCCATATCGTATAATTCTTTTATTGCATCACATATTTCATTTAATGTTTTTTCATCAATTCCTGTCTTATTTTCACCAGCTAATGCTTCTCCACTTAACTTCAACAATACTCTTTTATACAAAGCTTTTCCCTCCCCATTTCTTTCTTCGCTTCGCTCAGAATCGGCACTACAAAATTTTTTTCAAAAATTTCGTAGCTGCCATGCTGAGGAACCATTTTACTTTTATGTTAATTAATATTTTAATTTACTCGTATTCTATCATATATAATTTAAAACTTAAAGAGAAAAAATAAAATTTTTTTAATTATTTACTATTCAAAAAAGACACTATATTTCTATAAATATAAGTACAAATGTAAAACATTTTGTTAAACGAAAAAAGAGGAAATTTTAACATTCCCCCTTTTAATAATTTTTTATAATTAATTATATCTTATATAGTCTATTAAATATCATACTTTTTAGATTTTACATAAGCAACTGAACCTATGACTACTGCAGCCAAACCTATAACAGAAATCATATATATATCATTTTCACCAGTTTGTGGTAAATCTTTGTCAGAATCTATTTCGTTTATTTTTACAATATTAGTTTGAACTGTATTACCTGTTGTGTTGCCTACTACATTACCTACTGTATTTCCTAATGTGTTGCCTAGTGTATTACCACTAGTTGGATTCATATCTAAATTTCCTAAAGCAAAAACTGAATTTGCTAAAGCAAATAAACTAATAAAAATTAAAACTAAAGATACTACTACACTTTTACTTAATTTTTTCATCATAACGTTCTCCTCACTTTTTCCTATTCTTCATATTGTTATTATGTCTATATTTTTGTAAAATATAGCAAGAAAATAATAACAATCACACTCTATATAAATATTTTATACTTATTTTTTATATAAGTCAACATTTTTTTGCATATTTTTTTATTTTTTTTACAAATAAAGATATTTTCCGACAAATTAACTTTTTTCAATTTTTTTACTTATGATTATAAAAAATCAAATTTAAACGTTAAATTTAAATTCTACAATATCTCCTTCTTGCATTACATAATCCTTTCCTTCTAGTCTAACTAAGCCTAATTCTTTTACTTTTTGATAACTGCCATTTTTCACTAAATCATTATATGATACAATTTCTGCTTTTATGAATCCCCTTTCAAAATCAGAGTGTATTTTTCCTGCTGCTTGAGGTGCTTTAGTGCCTTTTTTTATTGTCCAAGCTCTTACTTCTTTTTTTCCAGCTGTCAAAAATGACATAAGTCCTAAAAGTTCATAACTTTTTCTTATTACTTTATCTAATCCTGATTCTTCTAATCCAAGAGCTTCAAGCATTTCCTTTTTATCTTCTCCATCTAAAGCTGATAATTCTTCTTCAATCTTTACACATAAAGTTATTGTTTCGGCATTTTCGTTTTTTGCATATGCTTTAACTTTTTTTACATACTCATTTTCTTCTTTTCCTATATCATTTTCTGAAATATTAGCAACATATAAAATTGGCTTTTTTGTTAAAAGAAAAGCATCTTTTATTAACTCTTCTTCTTCATCACTTAAACTAACTGTTCTTGCTGGTTTTCCACCTTCTAAAGCATCTCTTACTTTTTTGAATGTTTCTTCTTCTACTAAATATTTCTTGTCACCTTTGGCAAGTTTTGCGGCCCTCTCAATTCTTTTATTTACTGTTTCTAAATCAGCTAAAACAAGTTCTAAGTTTATTGTTTCTATATCTCTAATTGGATCAACGCTTCCGTCAACATGTACTATATTTGAATCATCAAAACACCTTACAACTTCTAGTATTGAATCTGTTTCTCTAATATGAGATAAAAATTTATTTCCTAAACCTTCTCCTTTACTTGCTCCTTTAACTAATCCTGCTATATCAACAAATTCAATTATTGCATGAGTTTTTTTATCAGCTTCATACATTTTTTCTAGTACATCTAGTCTTTCATCTGGAACTGGTACAACTCCTACATTTGGCTCTATTGTGCAAAATGGATAATTTGCGCATTCTGCTCCTGCATTTGTTATACTGTTAAAAAGTGTACTTTTTCCAACGTTTGGCAATCCAACTATTCCTATTTTCATTATATTTTTCCTCCTCGCTAGATTATTATACAATATTAACATAATTTTTTCAATTGTTACTTTTCTTCATTTTTTATAAATTATTTTTTATTACAATTTTTTTAGCAAACATACGAAAAATCCTTCCATTCTTTTTGATGGAAAAATCTTTATTGCTTTTTCGACATCTTTCGAAAGTCCTTTATTACATGCTTTATGTGCTTCTTTAAATTTCATATCTATATCTAATACTTGCATATTTAATTTTTTAATTGCCCAATCTATATTTTTTTCATTTTCTTTGCTATTTAATGTGCAAGTTGAATATACCAATAAACCTCCTTTTTTTAGAGATCTGTATGCACTTGCTAATAATTCTTTTTGAAGTTTTGATAAATCATTCACTAATTTTTCAGACCAATTCGAATATGATTTTTCATTTTCTAATAAAAATCTTCCTTCTCCACTACATGGTGTATCTAATAACACTTTATCAAATTTTTCTTCATTACCAATATTTCTTCCATCTGAGTTACTAATCTCTACAATTTTTACACCCTGCATTTCAATATTATATTTTAACCTATCACATCTAATTTTATCTATTTCGTTTGCTAGAATATATCCTTCATTTTTCATTATAGCAGCCATTTGTGTAGTTTTACTACCCGGAGCTGCAGTTAAATCTAATACACTTTCTCCACTCTTTGGGTTTAATATAATTGGTGGAATCATACTAGATAAGCTTTGCACATAAACTAAACCTTTATTATAAAAATCATATTTTTGTAAATCTTTTTCCGTTTTATTTTTTATAATAAAAGCATCTTCATAAATTTCTACTTTTTCGAATTCAATGTTTAAATCATTAAAAATTTTTTCTATTTTTTGACTATTAGATTTTAAAGTATTTACTCTTAGTGTTGTATATCTTTTTTCTAACATTCCTTCTAGAATTTTATCTGCTATTCTTTCATTAAATTCTTTATATAAATTTTGTATAAATTCAATTGGTAATTTTGTTTTTGCTATAATAATTGAATTCATTAAAAACTCTCCTAATTTTTTATTTTTACTTATTGGTATGATTATAGCACACAGTTGCACTTACAGTCAAAATTGTTATAATTCATAAATATATTTATGTAACTAACTTTTATTGATGTGAGTTGTAACTCAAAAATACTATATTTTACTTTAAAATCTCACCATTTTTTATTTGTTTTCATAATATATATAAATAATGGTTTTAAACCATTAAGAAAGGAATATATAATATGGAATTAGATGAAAAAAAATTTGAACCAACATGCCCAATAGTTGATATTGATGGTTATATAGCTAACGGAAAGCAATATGATTTAGACATTACTTTAGCACAAGATAATAGAGATGTTATCTACGGTATAGTAAGAAATTGCTTTAAAGATCCAGTTAAGGATGCTGTTGTAAAACTTGTTGAAGTAGAATACAAAATGGGTAGAAAGGAACTTAAACCTGTTTCTCACACATTTACAGATGATGATGGAGAATTTGTTTTTGGACCTCTATGCCCTGGAAAGAAATATTCAGTTCAAGTATGGGCCAATTCAGTTGACCATGTTAAGATTTGTGCAAAATGTCATCGTGAAGGAAGATGTTTACAAGGTGTTAAACTAGAGTGTAAATATAAAAATGAATATGACTTTGAAGACAATTGTCCTTGCATGAAAGAAGACGAATGCAAACATTGTGACTGTGACAAAAAAGATGAACCAAAAAAAGATTGTGATAAAAAACCTGAATGTCCTCAAAAGAAGGATGAAATGCCTTGCGGTTGTGGAAGATTCTAATTTATTATGACTAATCTAATTTGTTCATCACTTTATTTGTAATTTTAAAAGGCTGGATTTTAGTCCAGTCTTTTTATTTTAGCTATATATATGCAATGATAGAATTTTGTTTATTTATTGTATCTTTTATCTCCCCACCAATTTGGTATTAAATCTTTTAAATAAACAATTTTTCTTGTATCATAGTCTGTAAGAATTTCCATATTTCTATTTTCATAATTTAGTTGCATAAAAAATTCTCTACAAGCTCCACAAGGCATTCCTCCATTTTCCTTAGGTGGTTCACTTCTAAAAGCTATCATCCTTATAATTTTAGTTTCACCTGTATTTAAATACATATTTAAGGCTGCTACTCTTTCTGCACAAAGATTCATTACTCCACTAGCTCCTTCAATACAAAAACCTGTAAATATTTTTCCACTTTCGCTTTGAACTGCTGCAACAACATGATGAGCAATTATGAAAGGTGATACATCTTCAGGATGATATTCCTTTTTTGCTTTTTCATACATTTCTTCCCAAATATCCATTTTTTTCTCCTTTTAACTTTTTATTTATTATTTTTTTCATCATAAAAATTTGTTTATATTTTATTATTTTAATTTATTCTTTATCTTGTAAAATTATTTTCAATTTTCTTTATACTATTATTAGTTTTGTTCAAAAATTTGTTGTCCTTTTATTAAATCATAACTTATCAATTCTGTTCCATCTAAATTTTCCTTATGCATATCTACACTAGTAATCTGACTATTTTCATAAGTTGTATAATAATATATTCCCTTATCCATATTGCAACAAGAACTGTAAATTGTTATTTCATATAAATTTTCTCCCATATATACACATCCTCTTTGTTGACATACTGAATTTAATATATGAAAGAATTGACTAATGCTTTCTGATTCTGAATTTCCTGAAATAGAATTCATTTTTGTAAATGTTGCTTTTACAAATCTTGATGCGGAAGATAAGTCTCCTGGAAGTCCCATAGCTCCCATTCCTCTGCTATAAGTCTTTAAATTTAATTTTTTTGAAAAATTATTTTCAGGTGCCTTAGTTGATAAACTCATATAATTATTTAAGTTAAACATTTGCATATCAAAAGTTGGGTTATTAGTAAGTACTCCTACAGGATTTTCATATATCTTAAGTCCTTCTTTAACACTTTCTACAGTTATTGAAGATTCTTTGTCAGCAATTATCCAGTGCAAAGGTGATGCTGGTAATTCATCACTAAAATTTATTGATGCTATATTTATATTTTCTAATAAACTTTTTGCTTCTGTTATATTTGCACATTGTGCTAATATATAAGGAATAAATTCAAATGGTGCTACATTATCTTTATTCTCTTTTTCTTCCTTGTAGTCTGCATTTTCTGGAAAGTTTAATCCTGCCATTCCTAAACCTTTTTCATTTATTGCATCATAATAAAGTGGATAGTTATCAGCTACATAAGCCATTCCTATCATTGCATAATGTTCTTTCAAATTATTTACTTTTCTAAATTTTAATTCATAATTTCTAGGTGTAACTGTTACTGTTTCTTTATATGAATATTCTAAATCTAAATTTCTTCCAAAATAATGGTCTTTTGTACTATAAGTTACTGCTGTACACATAATAAATACCTTCTTTCTTTTTATTTTTTCTTGTGTAATTTGTAATTTAATATTGCTTTTCTAGTTGGTTGAAGCGCTGTATAATTTGCAATTACATATTTTTTTACATTAGTTTTATATAAAGCCTTAACCGCTTCATCTAGTTCTAAATAAGGTTCTATCTTTGTAGCATCAAATCCACTTGTTTTTATTCTAATTGCTATATCATAAGCTCTTTGTCCTGATGTTATAATTCTTGTAACATTATTTATATTAAAATTTATGTCCCATATCCACGATACATCAAATCCATCTGCAATATTATCATTTAAGACAAATAATAGTTCTTTTTCTTCACTATCTTCATTTAGTATTCTTAAGCTTACATTTGCACCTGTTGGATTTTTTGCAAGATTTATTAATGTTTTGCAACCATTTACTTCTATTTCTTCACATCTACCATTATCCAATTTAAATGTAGCTAAAGCTTCCTTAGCATCTAAATTATACAATTTTGCAAATGCTAAACTTGCTGCAAAATTGTATATTGCATAAATACTATTTGCTAGAGTTTTATATTCTACATCATCTGCTACAAACATTCCATCCTTAACATTTACATTTTTTACTTCTAAAAATATTTCTTCATCCCCATAATTACAAGTTGGACATCTAAACTTTCCAATATGTGAATATTGATAATATTCATATTCTAGTCTTGTTTTATCAAATGGACAGAACTTTCCTTCTCCTGCTTCTTTCTCAGTTTCAGTTGCATATTCATATTTATCAACACTAAAATAATAAACATTTTTATTATCAGGATTTGCCCTGCCTAGTCTTGCAACATTTGGATCATCATTATTAAGGATTAAGTTTCCTTCATAGGTTTTTAAAAATTCATTTATCTTTAATATCAATGCTTCTTCTTCACCATTTCTATCTAATTGGTCTCTAAAGAAGTCAAGAACAATTAAAGTATCTAGTCTAATCTTTTCGAAAACAACTGGTACATAACTTTCATCTACTTCCAAAGTAACAAAATCTGCTTTTATTTTTCCAGTTATCGAACTAGATTTTAATAATGTAGTAATTATTCCTGTTTCCATATTGTTTCCTTCAGTATTACTAACTGCTTTTTTACCATTTTTCTTTACAATGTATGAAATAACATTGTTAGAAGTAGTTTTACCATTTGTTGCAGTTATAGCAATAACAGGGCAATTTATTTTAAAATATTTTATTATATCAGGACTTAACTTTCTTGCAATTTTGCCAACTACATTACCACTATTTTTCTTAAATATTCTAATTCCAAAACTTAGTATTTTACATATTACTAAAACCAATAAATTATACAACTTTTTTCTCCTTGAAAATATTTTATTACAATTATTTTTTACGTTTTACTTCATATACACTGTCTACTTTTCCTAGTTTTCTTAATGCTTGATTTAAATCTTCTAAGCTTTTTACTTCTATTGTAATTTCAATATTAGCTATTTTTTCTTTTGTAGATTTTGAATTTACAGCAACAATATTTACATTAGATGTAGCTATAACGTTCATTATATCTGCTAGAAGTCCTATTCTGTCATTTGCAAAAATATTAATTTCAACATTATATGAATGTTTCTTTTCTTCATCCCAGTAAACATCTATTATTCTACCTTCATCTTCTAATAAATCTTTAACATTTTGACAATCTTTCCTGTGAACTGTAACTCCTCTACCTCTTGTGATATATCCTATAATTTCATCTCCTGGAACTGGTGAACAACATTTAGATAATTTAACAAGACAATTATCTATACCCTTTACAATAATTCCAGTTTTTGATGCTTTTGGTTTATTCTCTTTACTTAATTCTTGTAGCTTTTCTTCTAAGGTTTTATCTTCTTCTTCATTATTAAACTTTCTATATTCTTCTAAAGTTCTAGAAATAATTTTACTTGCACCAATTGAACCAAATCCAACTGCTGAATACATTTCATCTAAGTTTCTAAAATTATATCTTTGAAGCATCGGTCCATAATACTTTTGAATAAAGAAATCATCATGGTTCATACCAATTCTTTTTATTTCTCTTTCAATAATTTCTTTTCCTTTTTCAATATTTTGTTGTCTTTCATGCTTTTTAAACCATTGCAAAATCTTATTTTTTGCAGAAGAACTTTTTACAAATTTAAGCCAATCTCTACTTGGTCCTTTACTATTATCATTTGTAATTATTTCTACAATATCACCATTATTTAATTTTGTTATAATAGGCATCATCTTGCTATTTATTTTACACCCTGTCATTCTGTTTCCTATTTCAGCATGTATATTATAAGCAAAATCAATTGGTGTGCTTCCTTTTGGTAAAGTCTTAATTTCTCCTTTTGGTGTAAATACATATACTTCATCTTCAAAAAGTTCTGTTTTAAGAGTTGTTAAAAACTCTTGAGGATCCTGCATATCTTTTTGCCATTCCAAACTTTCTCTAAGCCAAGATAGCTTGTCCTCTGTTACAGTAACATTTGCTTTTTTTCCTCTTAAGAAGCTTTGTTCTTTGTATGCCCAATGTGCAGCAATACCAAACTCTGCAATTCTGTGCATATTGTAAGTTCTAATTTGTACTTCAAATGGAGTTCCATTTGGTCCAATTAAAGTAGTGTGTAAAGACTGATACATATTAGGTTTTGGAACAGATATATAATCTTTAAATCTACCAGGCATTGGTGTATATAATTCATGTACTACTCCAAGTGCTGCATAACAGTCTTTTACTGAATTTACTAAAATTCTTAATGCAAACAAATCATAAATTTGGTCTAAAGTCTTGTTATCTCTTTGCATTTTTCTATATATTGAATAAAAATGTTTTGCTCTTCCTGTTATCTCTGCAACTATATGTTCCTTTTTTAAATGAATTTTTATTTCATCTGTTATTGCATCAATAAACTTTAATCTTTCATCTCTTTTTTTATTTATTCCTTCAACAAGTTCTCTAAATTCTTCTGGATATAAATATTTAAAAGCTAAATCTTCAAGTTCCCATTTTAATGAATAAACACCAAGTCTATTTGCAAGAGGAGCATATAATTCCAAAGTTTCTTTTGCATTAGCAATTTGTCTATCTCTTGATAAATATTTCAAGGTTCTCATGTTATGAAGTCTATCTGATAATTTTATTAAAATAACTCTGATGTCTTTACCCATTGCTAAAAACATTTTTCTATAATTTTCAACTTGTTCTTCTTCTGCACTTACATAATTGATTTTTCCAAGTTTAGTAACTCCATTTACCATTTCGGCTATTTCTTCACTAAACTCTGTTTTAATATCATCAAGTGTTACATCTGTATCTTCTACTAAATCATGCATTAAAGCAGCACAAATAGTTGCATCATCTAATCCAAGAGTAGATAATATGTAGGCAACTTGAACAGGATGAATTATATATGGTTCACCTGATTTTCTTTTTTGATCTCCATGATGAGCGACAGCATAATTATAAGCTTTAGTAATAAGCTTTGTATCTGCTCTCCTATTATGATTTTTCATTTCTTGAATTATGTCTTTAAGTTCTTTTTCCTCTACTTCTGCCATTTTTGCTTATGTTAGTTTTAAGCTAACATCTCCTCCTTGTTTCTAACTTTATACGCTACTAATTTTCTTATGCCTTTTAATTTTTTTACTATCTATGCTATTGATTTTCTTAGTTGTTTTAATTTCATGATTCTTGCTCTTTCTATGATATAGACTTTCTTAAATCTTTTAAGTTAACTTGTACTTTTTCTGTATTGTTAAAGCTATTTATTTCTAAGTTTCCTACTATATCGATTTTATCACCTATTTGATATAAATCTGCATAATTTCCTAAGTTAAATCCAATTACATCAACTACTGAATTATCACCCTTTACAGTAAGCTTCAAATGCTTTCCATCTGATAATGTTCTTATTGAAAGAATCTTTAAATTTTTATATATTATAACAGGTCTACTATTTGCTTCTCCAAATGGTTCCAATAAATCTAGCTCTTTAATAGCGTCTACATTTATATCTTTTTCAGTGATAATACTATCTATATCTAATTCTGGAACTATTTTATCTGTTATTTTTTCTTTAGCATAGTTTTCAAATTCTTCTTTAAATTTATCAATATCTTTAGAATTTAAAGATAATCCTACTGCCATACTATGTCCACCAAAATGTTTTAGATATTTGCTACAATCTACTATTGCTTCATGTAAATCAAAACCACTTACACTTCTTCCAGATCCCTTTGCGTCCTCTCCTTCAATACATAGCAATATACTTGGTTTGTAATATTTTTCAGTAATCTTTGAAGATACTATTCCAATAACTCCATGATGCCAATTTTCACTTCCTAAAATAATGCAAGGCTTATCTATTTCTTTTTCAGCATCTATAACAGCTTCTTCATATATTTTCTTTTCTATATCTTGTCTTAATCTATTATATTCTTCTAGTTTTTGAGAATATTTTCTTGCTTCAATTGGGTCATCTGTTAAAAATAATTCCAGTGCATCTTCTTGATGTCCCATTCGTCCACACGCATTTATTCTTGGTGATACTCCAAATGAAATTGCAACAGAATCAATTTTCTTAAAACCTGCTAAATTTAAAATTTCTTTTAGTCCTAAGTTTTTAGTTTGATTTACTAGCTTAAGTCCAAGTTTAGCAATTACTCTATTTTCATCTACTAGGGGTACTATGTCTGAAATAGTTCCTACACAAACTAAATCTAAATATTTTAAACATTCATTTTCATTTATGTTTAATTTTTGACAATAAGCTTGAGTTAATTTAAAAGCTACTCCACAACCTGCTAAGCCATTAAATGGATATTTACTATCTTTTCTTTTACAATCAACTACTGCTATTCCATTTGGTAATTCATCTAGAGTTTCATGATGGTCTGTTACTACTACATCCACACCAAGTTCTTTTGCTAAGCTTACCTCTTCTATTGCAGTTATTCCACAGTCAACAGTTATAATTAGTTTATAGCCATTATCTGCAATTTGTTTTATTGCTTCTTTATTTAGTCCATATCCTTCATCTAATCTATTAGGAATATATGAATCTACGTTTATTCCTCTATCTCTAAAAAATCTTTTTAATATAGTTGTGCTAGTGATTCCATCTGCATCATAGTCACCATATATAATTATTTTTTCTTTGTCCTTTACAGCTTTGATTATTCTATCAATTGCCTTATCCATATCAGGCATTAAAAATGGGTCATAAAAGTCATTTCTAGTTGGATTTAAAAATTTTTCTATTTCATTATCTTTTAGATTTTTATGGGATAATATTTTAGATGTTAGTAAATTTAGATTAAATTTATTTGATATCTCTAATGCTCTATCTATATTTTCCTCTTTTATAGTCCATTTTTTGTTCATAAAATCTCCTACTAAATTAAATAATTTGCTATTATTTTATACCTTTTTAGAGTTTTTGGCAATAGTTATATTGACTTAATTTTTTTTTAGAAATATAATAATTTTAGATTATTCTTTAGCAAGTTGATTAAGAAAATTTTTATTATTTTGTATGCCTTTTAGCAAGGCAAGAAATGAGGTTTTTATGACACCACATATTGAATCTAAATTAGAAGATATTGCAAAAATAGTTTTAATGCCTGGAGATCCTTTAAGAGCAAAATATATCGCAGACAATTTTTTGACTGATGTAAAGTTAGTAAATACAGTTAGAAATATGTATGGTTATACTGGTAAATATGAAGGAGCCAGACTTACAGTTTTTGCTTCTGGTATGGGTATGCCAAGTATTGGAATATACTGTTATGAACTTTTTAAAATCTACAATGTAGATATTATTATAAGACTTGGTTCTTGTGGAGCATATAAACCAGATATAGAACTTTTAGATACAATTTTAGTTGATAATAGCTATACAGAAGGAAATTTTGCTAAAGGATTAACTGGTGATGAATGTCATATAGTAGAAGCTGATAGAGAGTTAAATAATTTGCTTGAACAAACTGCACAGGAAAAGAATATAAAACTTATTAAAGGAAATATCATTTGTAGCGAAATTTTTGATTATTATGTTAAAGATTTTGATGAATTTAAAGCTCGTTTTCCACAAGATTTAAACATAATAGGTGCAGAAATGGAATCTTTTGCTTTATTCTATACTGCTAAATATTTAAATAAAAAAGCTGCATGTTTACTTACTGCTGTAGATTCAAGATTTAATACTGAAAAAATATCAAGTAAAGATAGAGAGCAGTCATTGGATAATATGATTAAACTTGCATTAGATACTGCTATAAAATTATAGTTTTTTATGCATAAATTGATACCAAATATAAAGATTTCATATCAATAATTATAGAAATAAAATTACCCACTAATGAAAACATTAGTGGGTGTTGCTTACTTAGAGTCAGTTTTGTTTCCGACTCTTCTGGAAGTTACAATGGCTTTTTGCTTAGCACGGTTTTTCTTGGATGCTTTTGCTGCAGCCTCATAACGTGCTTTTGCTCTTGCCTTATATGCTCCTTCCATAGCTTTGCTCATCGGCAATTCAAAAATCTCCTTTCAGAAAGATTGCTTTTTTATTATATCGCACTTTCAGTGTTATGTCAACCACTTGTTTTTTCTTTTAAATAATATTTATTTTTTATATATTCTATACTCTATAATTTACTAAGCTACTTTTATTCCAGTATTTTTTACTTCTACTACAAAAGGAGTTTCATCATTTTCATATTCTGAAACAGTAATAATATGTGGCTCTATTCTATAATCTATTCCTTTTCTTAATATCATTAATTTTACTTCTTCATCAAAAGTGTCAGTTTTTATATCATCCGTAATTACTGCTATATCAATGTCGCTATCTTTATGTTCTGTTCCTTTGGCGTAAGACCCAAATAATATAATTGCTACTACGTTGTAATTTGCTTTTACTACAGTTATATATTTATCTATTATTTCTGCTATTTCTTTATTTATTATTTTTTCTCTTCTAACATTTTTTCCAACCATAATTTTACCTCCTTAATTTTAACCATTTGTTCTTCTGTATATTCATCAGTACATTTATTATAAAATGCTCTTTTATAATCATCATATCTAGTACTTAAATTAAATGTCGTTATTTCATTTAAAATTGCTTCTTGCTCTTCTGTTAACTCTAAATTTATTTTTTCTGCTAAATATAATAAATCGTGTGTCTTTGGTGCATATGGTATTTCTTTATTATTCTTTGCATATAATGCTTTTAATAGCTTTTCAATTACCATTTGTCCAAAGAACAAACAATAATTATTTTTCTTATTACTAAACAATACATTCATTACATTATAATCCTCATTAGCACTTTCTATCCAATAATTCATTAAATCTATATTATTCATAAACTTTCTCACTTTCAATTATTATATTTTTATTATATCATATATTTCCTTTTTTGCAAACAAAAAAGAAATACTTATTTGGTAAAATGAAACAATTTAATTATTTCATAAAATAAATATTTCTCTTTTAATTATTATTCAGTTTTAGAAGTTTCTTCAGCTTTTTCTTCTACAGCTGGCTTTTCTTCTTTATTCTCTTCTGCAGGAGTTTCAGCCTTAGCTTCTTCGTTAGATGTTTCTTCTGCTACAGGAGCTTCTTTTACTTCTTCTGTAGTTTCTTCTGATACAGTATCTACTACTTCTTCAACTGTTTCAGGAACTTCTTCCTTAACAACTATATCATCTCTGTTTAGATCTGCTCCAACATTTTCTTTTGTCTTAGCAGATTTACCTAATTTCTCTCTTAGATAATATAATTTTGCTCTTCTTGCCTTTCCTACTCTAACTAATTCGATTTTTTCAACTAATGGAGAGTGTAATAAAAATGTTTTTTCAACTCCTACTCCATAAGATATTCTTCTAACAGTGAATGTTTCATTTAATCCACCATTTTGTTTTTTAATTACAGTTCCTTCAAAGACTTGGATTCTTTGTCTATTTCCTTCTTTTATTCTTTGATGTACTCTAACAGTATCACCAACTTTTATATTAGGAACTTTACTTTTTAATTGTTCATGTTCAATTGATTTAATAATGTCCATGATATTCTCCTTTCTTATTTTTTTAATAATTTTTCTGCCTCAGCTTTTTGCTTTTCATTTAAAAGCTCAGGTCTTTTTTTATAAGTCATAATTAACGATTGTTCTTTTCTCCAGTTTTCAATTTCTTTATGATTTCCTGAAATAAGAACTTCTGGTACAGTTTTTCCTCTAAATTTTACTGGCCTTGTATATGAAGGATATTCAAGTAAATTTTCATGTCCTTCTGAAAATGATTCTTCTAAAGTTGAATCTTCACTTAAGACTCCATCTACATATCTACTAACTGTATCAATTAAAACCATTGCTGGCAACTCTCCACCAGTTAGTACATAATCTCCTATTGAAATCTCTTCATCTACAATTTCATCTAAAACTCTTTGGTCTATACCTTCATAGTGTCCACATAATAATATTAAATGTTCTTCTTTAGCTAAGTTTCTTGCTAAAGATTGATTTAGTGGTTTTCCTTTTGGTGATAAATAAATTACTTTTGAATTATCTTTTTTTACAGAACTATAAGCATCATATACAACATCTGGTCTTAATAGCATTCCTGCTCCTCCACCATATGGAGTATCATCAACATGCTTATGTTTGTCTTTTGAAAAATCTCTAATATTTATTAAACTAATATCTATTAAATCTTTTTTGCTTGCTCTTTCGATAATACTATGTTTAATTGGTTCAAACATTTCTGGAAAGAGTGTAAGCACATCAAATTTCATTTTATCTACCTTTCTTTATACTAAACCTTTTATTATGTGAACTGTTATTTTTTTATTTTCTGTATCTATTTGTTTAATAACTTCTTTAATTGCTGGTAATAATATTTCTCCTACTTGATAAATGTCATTTGCTCCTGTGTTAAATATGTCATCTAACTTTCCTAAAAGCTTTCCTTCATCTGTGTATACATCAAATCCAATTAAATCATTTATATAATATGTTCCATTTGGAAGAGTCGGAGCATCTTCTCGTTCCATTTCTATGCTTAAATTTTTAAGTTCTTCTGCTTGTTCTATTGTGTCTATTCCTTTTAATTTAACTATGGCAATATTTTTTTGATATCTTGCTCTTTCAATTTCCATTAAAGAATTTTTTATATAAACTTTTTTGACTTTTGATATATAGTCTACATATGGATAAACTTTTATTTCACCTTTTAGTCCAAATGTATTTACTATCTTACCAAGTTCTAATCTCAAAATATTTATCCTCCATATTATAGTTAATCTACAAACTCTACATCAATTCTCTTTTTCTCTTTTGCTCCAAGTGATTTTACAATTGTTCTAATAGCTTGTGCTATTTTTCCTTGTCTTCCAATAACCTTTCCCATTTCATCTTTGTCAACTTTGACTTTATAAATATCTTTAAAATCTCCCTCAACCTTTTCTATTGAAATGGCTTCTTTATTATCAACAAGATTTTCAATAATTGTTTTTAGGATTTCTTCCATTTTGAATTACTCCTCCTTATTTTGCTTTATTTATTAAAGCTTTTACTGTGTCTGTTGGTTGAGCTCCATTTTTTATCCATGTAGCAACTTTTTCATTATCTAAAACAATAACAGCTGGATTTTTCATTGGGTCATATGTTCCTATTTGTTCAATTATTTTTCCATCTCTTGAAGATCTTGAATCAGCTACAACAATGTGATAGAAAGGTGCTTTTTTTGCTCCTACTCTTTGTAATCTAATTTTAACCATATTTTCACCTCCTAAAAATATAATATTTATATTAAATTTAAAAACTTAATAGCTTAATTTATTTGGTTGCTTATAGCAACCTTAATTTTAATGTGACTTTTTTATTACTTAAGTTTTTGCTCGACTGAACAACAATTTTCTTTACTTAAGTTTGTTTGCTAAGTCATCTAATTCTTCTTCTGACATTTTATCAAGATTCATTTTACTCATCATCTTTTTCATTCTTGGGTCTAGACTTCCCGATTTAACTTTCTTCATCATACTTTGAGTCATTTCAAATGACTTCATAAATTTGTTTATATCTTGAACTTGAGTTCCACTACCATTTGCAATTCTTATTCTTCTTGATGCATTAAGTAATTTTGGATTTTCTCTTTCTTCATTTGTCATTGAGCAAATAATTGCTTCAATTTTTTCAAATTCTTTATCATCAACATTTACATTAAGTTTATTCATTCCGTGGTATCATTTTAAGTATTGAAGAAAATGAACCCATTTTCTTCACTTGTCTTAGTTGTGATAAGTAATCATTTAAATCTAAGTCTTTATTTTTTCTAAGCTTCTTTTCTAACCTCGCTGCTTCTTCAGCATCAAACTGGTCTTCTGCTTGTTCTATTATTGAAAGCACATCTCCCATACCAAGTATTCTTGATGCCATTCTATCTGGGTGGAATTCTTCTATTTCATTTAATTTTTCACCCGTTCCAATAAACTTAATTGGTTTACCAGTAACCTTCTTTACAGATATTGCAGCACCACCACGAGTATCACCATCAAGTTTAGTAAGTATAACTCCATCTATTCCTAAATCTTCATTAAACTTACTTGCTATATTTACAGCTTCTTGACCTGTCATTGAATCTACTACCAAAAGAATCTCATGTGGTTTAACGCTTAGCTTAATGTTCTTCAATTCTTGCATAAGTTCTTCATCTATTTGAAGTCTTCCTGCTGTATCTAAAATTACTACATCATTTAGTTTGCTAATAGCAATTTCTTTAGCCTGCCTTGCTATTTTTACAACATCCTTTTCTCCTTCATTTGCATATACTGGTATATTTAGCTGTGCTCCAACAACTTGAAGCTGTTTTATAGCTGCTGGCCTGTATACATCACACGCAACTAGAAGAGGACTTTTCCCTTGTTTTCTTAATATATTTGCTAATTTTCCTGCTGTTGTAGTTTTACCTGAACCCTGAAGCCCTATTAGCATAATTACTGTTGGTGGATTTGAAGTAAAAGCTATTTTACTATCTGTTCCTCCTAATAATTCAACTAATTCATCTTTTACAATTTTTACAACTTGTTGTCCAGGAGTAAGTGATTTTAATACATCACTTCCTAATGCTTTTTCATGGATATTATTTATAAATTCTTTAACGACCTTAAAATTTACATCAGCTTCTAATAATGCAAGTTTAACTTCTCTTAGCATTTCATTTAAGTCTGATTCTGTTATTCTTGCTTTTCCTCTTAGTTTTCTTGTAAATGCTTGAAGCTTTTCTGATAATCCCTCAAAAGCCATTATTTACTCCTCCTTCTTTAAGCCATTACGCTTATTTCTTTTTGTACTTCATTTAGTATTTTTTCTACTTTTTTGTCTGATGAGTTTTCTTGTATTTTGCTTAGTTGAGCTAATACAAGTTGTATTGTTCGCTCATTTTTTGTGTTCTTTTCCATAATCTTTAGCTTTTCTTCGTAATCGAAAAGTTTATTTTCTCCTTTCTTTATTATGTCTCTTACTCCCTGTCTTGATATATTGTTATTTTCAGCAATTTCAGATAGTGATAAGTCATTATTATAATAGTCATTTAATACATCATATTGTTTTTTTGTAAGTAACTTGCCATAGATTTCCCATAGAATACTTACTTCTATATGTTTATCCATATAAAATTTCATTCCTTTCTTGCATTGCTGTAAAGCATATATACTTTACACCATTTTTAAGAAAATGTCAAGTTTTTTTTCAAAAATAGTTGTATTTTTTCATCAATTTAATTGTATTTCATAATTTTTAAGTGTTAATTACTGCAAAAATATAACATATAATTTTGCAATATTGCTTAATTATATGTTATATCTATCTTTATTTACTTATTTTGAAATAGTCCATGAACCATCATCTTTTTGTGACCATTTTATATCATTATTTATGTGAACTACAGGACATAATGGATGATTAGCTCCATGATCTACATCATTTGAAGTAAAAAGCCATCCCCCTTGTATTTCCATTTTCCTTATATTTCTAATTCCAAAATCTATATTATTATTTGCCGTATAAAATTTATATCTTGAAGCGACCCAAAAATTAGATTTGGAATTAAATATCATTCCATAAAAATTCTTATCATCATAAAAATCTTCTTTTTGTTCTACTTTATAGTACGTACTTTTAGCTACGAATTTGTTAGCTTGCTTCATTCCAACTTCTAATAATGGAATTTTTATTTGAGTTAATTCTGTTCCATTATCACTTTCTCCTATTCCATTTGTTTTTACTATATCACTATCTATTCCTATTTGATTTTCATATTCTGATAAAATTGGATACCATGCATTTTCTTCAGTACAAGTCAATTCTTCATCATAATTATAATACGATTTTTTTGCTTTTATTCCTTCACTATTCATTTTTGATTCAATATCATCAATATTTATACTTCTTGCTGTTGCTCCTAATGCATTATTACTATATAGTTGATTACATATTTCATTTAAGTAATATACTCCATTATTATAACCTGTTGGTCTATAAAAGAATACTTCTTGTATTTCTGCTGTTGGTACTCCCATTATATCTACACTTCCGTCACTATTTTTATTTAGTACCTTCCAAGTATAATTTTCTCTTTTAATATCTTGATCTGTGTCATATCCACTCATTGCAGACGTTAAAGAAAATGTATTTGTATTTGTATCAGGAGTATAATTTACTACATCGCCTACATCTATGTTATCTAATGGTACACTTGATGCATTTGCACTTAGAAATAATGTTATTCTAAAACCTGTATTAGCTGATTTTATATCTCCTGTTGCAATTCTTGATGTTGCGGGACTAGCACTTGATGTATTTTCTACTGAACCACCTCTTACAGTGAAATGCAATGAATCATCAGAATACAATTCTGTTGTCCATTCACTAACATTTCCACCTAAATCAAATATATTATTTACAGAAGTAGAACCTCCTGTTGTTTTTAATGTACCGTTATAATTTCCTAAACTACTATCTGTTAGATAGCTATCATTTCCGGTTTGTTTTAAGAATTGAAGTGCAGTATCCCATGCTTGGCTTGAACATAGTCTACTTGATATATTATCATTAATTATGAAATTTTCTGCTAATTTTTTTGCATCATCTCTTTTTATATAGTTATATACATTTATTCCTTTTTTTACTATTGGTGCATCATTAGTTGATGAATCTGTTCTTACTATATTTGAGCCTGCTTCATATCTAGCAATGTAAAAACCTTTATTTTGTAATATACTTAATTTTTCAAAATTATTATCAGATTCATAAAAGAAATATTCATCTCCATCATTATTGTATATTTTAGTACTTTGATATACATTATCTAAATCACCTTTTACTTGACTTCCATAAATATATCTATCAAATTTAATTTCTATTAAATCATCCTTTTCATTTTTTAGACTATTTACTGGTATCCATACAAATTCATTTCCTTGTTCGTCCGAAATAACCAAGCCCTTAGATACAATCTGTTCTTCTTCTTTATCTGATACTTTAAATCCTACTGGAATTTTTGCTATATTTCCTTCTTTATCTGTGAAATATTTATTAAATTTCACTATTTCTCCTGGCTTAATTCCATATTCTGTGCTTGAAAAATCTTCTGGTAGTCTATAAAAAGTATTGTCTTTATATGTTATTCCTTTTACATAGTATATTGTTCTACTTGCATCATTTATGATATATACATCACTTGTTCCAAAATATATATCTCCATCACCAATTTTGCTATTTTCATCCCCATAGTTTAATTCTTTCATATTAGTTGGTAGTCTTTTGTTTATTTCACTAACATTTATTGCATAATATATGTTATTATCATTGTCATTTTTTACTTTTTTACCATTTTGCTCTAAATTTAAAAAATCAAGTGACCCATTATAAGTTGGTCCTATTGCTGATAAATTTTCGCTATTAAATGCAACACTAATGTTCTCTCTTAAATTGTCAATATCATCTTTAAATTTGGAGTACTTTGCTAATTCAATAACCCCTGTTGAATTAACTATTATTGGAACTGAAATTAATATTAATACTATTACTGTAATAGCTAATGCTATAACAGTTATTCCATTTTCACTTTTTAACCTTTGCATAACTTTTTCCTTTTCTTTAATTTTCATTTGAATATTTTTATACACTTTTATTTTATTATATTGTAATTATTTTTTCAATAGAAAAAGAAAAATACACCAAAATATTAAATTAATTTAATATTTGGTGTATTATTTTTATCTTACTCTATCACCATGATCTATACCTTTAGAATTTTCTCCGTTTTCAGGCATTATCGTTCTTCCATTTCCATATCTACTGGGACTTTGTCTAATTGAATTTTTAGGTTCCTGTAATTTTGCTTTTAAGTTCGCTTTATAATTAACAACAGTTCCTAGTGCATTTAAGCGCTCAACAGTATCAGCTGGATATACAACTTCTACTTCTTGTTCTATGTCTTCGCTACCAAGTCTTTTCCAACCGTTTACTATTCCTTCTTTTAACTTATTTAATGATTCTTTAAATTTCATAATTATTATCTATTTTCTCCTTTTTCGGCTAAAGTGCCGACTACAAATTAATTATATCATATTTTAAAAAATTTTGCAAGTTTTTTTTGAAAATCCTAAACTTCAGTTTTTCAATACCTTTCAATACTTTGATATTTTTTTGCAACATAAAAGCCCTAGGACAATTTCCTAGGGCAAATGGATAGTTATTTACGGCTCAGTGTGTTCTTCTTGGTTGTCTTCGGTTTCGACCTTTTTGGTAGGCTTTTTCCTGCCACCTTGGCGTTTGGGAGTGGCCTTTTTAGGCTTTTGAGCACCATCACCGACAGATGGCTCTTTGTCAGGCTCTTTAGAACCTTCAGTGGCTTCGACGGTTTCATCCTTGTCAGGATTTTCACCTTCTTCAGTGGAACCTCCTTCTTTTTCGAGCGAACCACCTTCGGACTCTTCACCTTCTTCCGCTTCCCAGAACTCGGCATCGATAATATCATCATCCAAGAGATTCTTGGTGATGGCCCAAGTTGCCAAAACGGAAAATGCCGAAGGTGCAAGCTTCTTCAGAATCACCAGGACCTGACCCATGAAAACCTTCAGGGCTTTGTTTTCAGGCTCGCTGTCATCATCTTCAACCTTTTTCTTGTCAAGGACTTTTTTGCCATACAGCAAAACGCCAATGACAACAATAAGGGCAAGACATGTGAAGCAGATGGCCTTCTTTTTCTGCTCCTCATCATCCAGATCGATGTTAAACTTGTCTGCGATAAAAAGCTTAGCCAGTTCGCCATAGGTACTGAGGCTATCTCCGACATTGCCAACCGTTTCCATGACCTTCTCTTCTGCTTTTTCAAACCATACCGGCTTTCTGGTCATAAGATAAACCGTGATAACAGACAAGGCAACCGGAAGTATCTTTTCGGTCATGGGCTGGATCCAACCATACTTGTTCTTGGCATCATCCAGTTTTTCCAGACCTTCTTCAACATCATCCGGAGAAAGTTCCTTAGGATCCTTGTTAGAGAAAATCGCCGAAGAGAGCTTGATGGCGCCATATGCCAAGACAATGGGGCGGCCAAGGTGCAAAAGCTTGTTGAGAGCCTTTTTGTCTTTCAACGAATCCATATCGAAGCCCAACTTGCTCTTACAGACATCTCCAACGTTATCCACTGTCAAATCGGAGTCTTTTGAGTTAAGAATCCGGTAAGCAGCATAAATGCTAACAACCGGAACAGCCCATTTCAGTGCAGGCTTATACTTGTTCAGAAAGTTTCCGACAATCTCCACATTTTCTTTAGGAGAGTGCTCATAAAGTTGTTTCCAGACCGTGCTAACTTTGTTTTCCATAGAAATAGCCTCCATTGTATTTTTAGGTTTGTTTTCAGTATCTTTTAAAGTTTGCACATCTGTTGTGGTCTCTTCGACACTTTCATAGACTGCATCTTCACCGAATTCAAATCCAATTGGAATAGAGAACTCCCCATTTGTAGCTTCTTTATAGTTATTGAAGAAATAACAAATTCCTTCAATTCTAGCCTTGCACCTTTTTGAACAATATTCTGGTCCTATATCTTCATCAGCAAAAAAGGACATATCACAAATTACACAATCTTGAGAAGAATTTTCTCTTTCAAAATAACTAATTGGTATATTATCATATGAACCAGTTTCACTGGTTGCCCCACATCTTCCCAAAACCTCAAATTCAAATTCTTCTTTTTCAGGTTTATATGTGATGTAATACAGTCCTGTATTCTGTCCCTCAGGTGTGTTGATACATCTTTCTAAATGTTTTTTATATAGAGATTCAAGTGTTCCTCCATTCCAAGGATGCCAATCTCCACATATTGGGCATAGGTACTTAGTTGGTTTGCGTTTCAAATAGCTTTTGTCCAAAGACTTTCACTCCTTTACTAAGATGTTTTTTTTGCTATTTACAACTATCCTCCTTTATTATAATTAGTACTTAGAGCTTATTATTCTCCTTTCTTAATCTTATCAAAAGTATTAACTCTTGATAAAAAATGATTTTTTTGCAGTTGTATTATACTATAGATTTACATAAAAGTCAATTAGTTTTTTTCGTATCTCTCAATACTTTTATAAATTTTTTCTTTAAACTTTACTTCTTTTTTATTTTTTAAAACAATAATCCATAGATACGTTATTATTGCTAAAATCGTGATATTTTTATAATATAGAATTATTATGCTTGATATTATTGTAACTAAATATAAAGTTATCTCAGATAGATTTTGGCAGTATATGTAACTTTTTCTTAGACCATAAAAAATATGTATAATCTCCTTTAGTATTCTTCCTCCATCCAGTGGATATAGTGGTAACATATTAAAAATTGCTAAAAGTATATTAGCATACATTATATTTTGATATGTATCTAATTTTATATAACCGATTTTATTTATTAAAAATGTAATTATTATACATATAACATTTGTAGTTGGACCTGCTAAGGCTAGTACAATTTTCTTTATTGATAATATATTCCCATTTTTAATTTTATTGTTGTAATCCACTGTTTTAGTTTTGAAACTTATCTTTAAACCATAAGGAAGAATTGACATTTTCTCTGGCTTGAATCCTAAAGCTAAGCCACACACCAAGTGTCCTAATTCATGAATAAATGCAAATAACATTATCAAACCATATATTTTAATTTTTTTAGTTATTAAGAAAATTAACAAAAATAAAAAAATTTTTAAATCTACTTTTATCTGCATTTATCTATTTCTCCTTTTTTATTTTAAGAATTTATTATAAATTGATATTTAAATAGATTAGAAATTCTATTTTATAAATTAATAATTTTACGTTATAAATCTATAATTTTTTGAGGATCAACAGTTTTATTGTTTCTCCTAATTTCAAAATGTAAATGTGGCCCTGTTGTTCTTCCAGTTGAGCCAACTTCTGCAATCTTTTGTCCTTGATTAACATATTCTCCTTGTTTTACAAATATATTGCTACAATGTGCATAAAGTGTAGTTATTTCTCCATTTGTTATTTTTAGGTGATTGCCATAATCTCCATAATTTGAAACAAGCTCTACCGTTCCTGACATAGATGCAATAATTTCAGTTCCTGTATTTGCTCCAATATCAACTCCTGCATGATTTGCTGATATTATTTCTGTTGCTTCTCTTGCTCCATATCCAGATGTTATATATCCATTTACTGGCTTAATAAAATTTGCATTAGCTTTAATATAAAGTACATCTTGGTCTGTTTCACTTATATCTGCAACTTCATCTCCTCCACCAATTCCTGGAGTTTCATTTCCTTGATTATTATTTTCTTCATTATTATTACCATTTTCATCATCTTTTTTCTCATTATTATTGTCATTTTCACTACTGTTTTCTTCTACAATGTTATTGTTTTCATCATTATTTCCTTCTACAATGGTATTTTCACTAATTGTATTATCTTCTACATTATTTGTTTCTTTATTTAACTCATCATTTTGATTGTCTCTTTTATTGAATGAACTTGTTATGTTTTTAAAAAATCCATCTATCTGATTATAGATTTGTACAAAATCTGTATCTTCTGATAGTATAGGTCTTATTTTTTCTATTGCATAACTATTGTTTTGATTTATAAAATAAAAAATTCCAAATATGCAGATACAGCATATAACTTGTATAAAAATTTTGCTCAAATAAGACAACTTCTTTTTAGGCATAGAATTTATATTACTTACAGGAATTCTGTTATATCTTCTTGCAGATATTTCTTCAGCTCTTCTTATTTTTTCTTCCTCACTTAAATTTTTATCCATAATAAATTCTATCCCTTCCTAGTTAACCTTCAAACAAAAAAACTTCACATATAATTCTTTAATAATATATGAATTATATGTGAAGTTTATGATTATAATTGTTTCATACAATTAACATTACTATTCCAATTGCCATAATAGCAACAATTATTTTTAAAGCAATATTTACTCTTTTCATTTTTCTAAAATTTCTTTTTAAATCTATTATTTGCTTTTTTTCCTCTTTATCTTTTTTATTAAATTCCTCTAATATGTTTTCTGCTTCGCGAATTACATACTTTTTATTAAAATCACCCATAAGTGTTCTCCTTTTTCCAAAATTTTCTTTTTAGGATTATTTCCACTTATGGGTTATTTATACATTTTATTTATCTAATTTAGTGATAACTTTTTTTCCATCTATTCCTGTTATTTTTACATGTTCTTCTTTTAAATCTTCAGGTACATTTTCACTCATTCCACTATAAATTAAGTTATCTCCATCAAATACATCTATTTCTAATAAGTTAAATTCACTTATCTTCATCTTTAATTACATTCCTTTCTATTCTTCCAAACTAGTCTTAGAAAATTGCAATTACCTTTCAATCTTTAATCTTCTCCCTCTAGTTTTTTGTCTATTCCAGTTGCTACAACAGTAACTTCAACTTTATCTCCATAACTTTCATCTATAACTGTTCCAAATATTATATTAGCATCATTATTAACTCTTTCTGCAATCATTTCTGCACTCTTGTTAACATCATCTAACCCTACATCTTCATTACCTTTTACATTAAAGATTACTGCTTTAGCTCCATCAATGCTACATTGTGTCAAAGGATTATTTAAAGCATTATTTGTTGCTTCAATTACTTTGTTCTCTCCCTCTGATTCTCCAATTCCCATATAAGCCATTCCTTCACAGCTTAAAGTTGTTTTTACATCTGCAAAGTCTATGTTAATTGTTCCTACTGAGTTAATTAGCTCTGTTATTGATTGTATACCTTGTCTTAATACATCATCTGTCATTTTGAAAGCATCCATAAAAGAAATATTATTTGATGTACTTGTTATTAGTTGGTCATTAGATATTACAATTAAAGAATTTACATTTGATTTCAATCTTTGTATTCCAATATTAGCTCTTGCTTTTCTTAATTTTCCTTCAAATAAAAATGGTGTTGTTACTATTCCTATTGTTAAAATTCCTTTTTTTCTAGCTTCTTCTGCAATAACTGGAATAGCTCCTGTTCCTGTTCCTCCACCCATTCCTGCTGTTATAAATAAAAGGTCTGTATCCTCAAGAAGTTTATCAATTTCTTCCATACTTTCTCTTGCTGCTCTTTCTCCTATCTCAGGATTTGAACCTGCTCCTAAACCTCCTGTTAGATTATCACCTATTTGTAATGTTCTACATTTACTTGTATCTGCTCTATCTAATATTCCTTTTTCTGTATTTATTAGTATATATTCAGCTCCATCTACACCTGATTTTATCATTTGATTCACGGCATTGTTTCCTCCACCGCCAATTCCCATAACTTTGATTCTTACTAGATCTTTTGTTTTGTTTGGCTGAATTTGGTCTATCACAATCTTTTCCTCCACTTAAAATTTTCATGTACAAGTATTTATATTATACTACATTTTGAAATTTTTTCAATAGTTTTTTGCAATTTTATGTAAATTTTACATAAATATTTTACTTTTTTTATTATCTACAATTCTATCGACTTCGACTATTACTTTCCTAGAGTATAAAAAATTCCAACAAAAACTTCAATTAGCACATTGCTAATCAATTTCTATTGGAAATTTTTATTTATTATTTTGTTTCTATGCACTCTTTAATTCTAGCCTAATTTTATCACCAATCATTGCAATAAACTCACTATTTGTAGGCTTTCCTTTATCTGCTGAAATTGTGTAGCCAAATATGCCTTCTACAGTTTTAGGATCACCTCTTCCCCAAGCCACCTCTATTGCATGTCGAATTGCTCTTTCTACTCTTGATGGAGTTGTATTAAACTTTTCAGCTATTTCTGGGTAAAGTTCTTTAGTAATTTGATTGATAATATTTATATCATTAACAACCATAATTATAGCTTCTCTTAAAAATTGATAACCCTTTATATGAGCTGGTACTCCTACTTCGTGAATTACGTTTGTTACAAGTGCTTCTAAGTTTTCTTTTTCATCTTTTTTGTTTACTTGTATATACTGTGATTTTAGTTCTCTATTTTCTGCCATGGTTCTTTTTAATTCTTCTGGATTATAATTTTTAATTTCTTTAATTCTGTCTATTAGTACAGATATGTCAAAAGGTTTTACCACATAGTAGTCTGCTCCTAATGCAATTGCTTTTTGTGTTATTTTGTCTTGTCCTACTGCTGATACCATTATGTATATTGGTGTTTTTCCTAAAGATATTTTACTTAATTTTTCAAGTACACCTAAGCCATCAAGATGTGGCATTATTACGTCTAATAAAACAACATCTGGCTTATAACTTATAATTTGGTCATAGGCTTCTTCTCCATCTGTTGCAACTCCTACAACCTCTAGTTCTGAATCTCCGTTTAGATAATTCTTTAAAGTATTTCCAAACTCATAATTGTCATCTGCAATTAAAACTTTAATTTTCTCATTTACATTCACTTTAGTTTCCCCCTAAATAAAAATTTATTATTTGTAAAATTTTACCACTTCATTATATACATTTTTATTTAGTTTTGCAAGTACTTTTTCTAAATTTTACCAAGTTTCTTGTAAATGCTTGATTTTACTGCAAAAAATCGTACAATTTTTTTCGACTAAAAATCCTATTTTTTATCTTCTATGTATATATTTTCATCAGTTATAATGCAGTTTTGCTCTATTTTTACATTATTTAAAAGTTTTTCTTCGCTTTCTTTTGTAGATTCTAATTTTAATTCTATATATTTGTCATATTTAGTATCAATTATATTTATATTTAACTTTTTGCACCAATATAATACATCTTTTTGATTATCATATGTTATATAAATTGTATATCTAATTCCCTTTGTTTTATTTACTACTTCTACTTTTTCTATAGCATCTTGTGCAGCTTTTGAATAAGCTCTAACCAAGCCTCCTGTTCCAAGTAAAATACCTCCAAAATATCTAGTTACTACTACTAGTACATTCTGAAGTTCTTTTCTTTTTATTATATCTAGTATTGGTGCTCCTGCTGTTTTACTTGGTTCACCATCATCACTACATTTTTCAAAGTTTTCTACAATATATCCATAGCAATTATGTTTAGCATCATTATATTTCTTTTTTATTTCTTCTATTTTTTTCTCCGCTTCTTCCTTATTATCAACTGGAAATACATTTGCTATAAACTTTGATTTTTTTACAGTTATTTCTGCATAACTTTCATTTTTAATTGTTTTCATTTTTTTACTCTTTCCTAACAAAATTCATTGACAAAAATAATAAAACTGTTTTATTTAATTTAACCCTGCTGTATAACCTGTTGAATACGCAATCTGCAAATTAAATCCTCCTGTATAGCCATCTACATCAATTATTTCGCCTGCAAAATATAATCCTTTTACTAATTTTGATTCCATCGTTTTTGGATTTATTTCCTTTATATTTATTCCACCCGCAGTTATTATTGCTTCTTCTATATCACCAAAATCATCTATATCTAATTCAAAGTTTTTAAGTAATTTAACTAACCTTATTCTTTCCTCTCTAGTAATTTCATTTACTTTTTTATTCGGATCAATTTTACTTAGATAAATGATAACTGGAATAAGTTTTTGTGGTAATAATTCATTTAGACTATTTTTGAAATCTTTATTTTTTTCACCTTCAAAATCTCTTAAAATTCTATCATCTAATTTTTGCTCTGATAATGCTGGTTTAAAGTCTATTATAATTTTTACATCTTTTATATTTCTATCTCTTAAGTGTGCAGATCCACTTAATATTATTGGTCCTGAAACTCCAAAATGTGTGAATAACATTTCTCCAAAATCATCATATATCTTTTTATTATTTTCTAATAATTTTATTGATACATTCTTTAGACTTAAACCTTGTAGTTCTTTACAAATATTTAAGTCTTTTTCTTTTACTTTTAAAGAAACTAATGAAGGTCTAATGTCTATAATTGAATGTCCTAACTTTTTTGCCATTTTATAACCATCGCCTGTTGAACCAGTTCCGTGGATAGCTTACTCCTCCTGTTGCTAAAATTACTTTGTCACAATTAAAAATTCCTTTGCTTGTTTTAACTCCAACTACTTTTTGATTTGTATTTTTAGAATTTTTATTATCAGTGACTAATCTCTTTTTTGTGTTACACTCATTTTCTGTTATAGATTCAGTTATTATTTCCTCTGCAATGCAATTTGTAATAATCTCTATTCCATCTAATTTATTTATTAAAGCATTTAGAACATCAACAGATTTATCACTAACTGGGAAAACTCTATTTCCTCTTTCAACCTTTGTTGGAATATCTAATAATTTTATTATATCTTCATTATTAAAGTTTTGAAAAGCACTATATAAAAACTTCCCATTACCAGGAATGTTTTTTATAAATTCTGAAATGTCTATGCTGTTTGTTATATTGCATCTTCCTTTTCCTGTAATGAGTAATTTTTTTCCTAAGCTATTCATTTTTTCAATTATTGTAACCTCATTTTTCTCTTTTTTAGCACTTATGGCGGCTAGCATTCCTGCTGGGCCGCCTCCTATTATTATTACTTTCATTTTTAATCCTTATAAATTATATTTTCTACAGCCTTCATTAAACCTAACTTTCCATATTCATAAGTTAGTCCACCCTGCTGAAAAGCTACAAAAGGTTCTCTTAATGGTCCATCACAACTTAACTCTATTGATGAGCCTTGTGTGAAAGCTCCTGCTGCCATTATAACTTGGTCGGAATATCCAGGCATATCTCCTGGTATTGGTAAAGAATTAGAGTCAATTGGTGAACCCATTTGTATACCTTGACAATATTTTATCAATTTTTCTCTATCATCAAATTCTATTGTTTGTACTATGTCCGTTCTTGGTTCGTCCCATTTTGGCTGAACTTTATACCCCAAATTTTCCATTACTTTACTTGTTAATATTGCTGTTTTTAAACTACTTGCAACAACACTTGGTGCAAAGAATAATCCTTGTAAGATTTTTTTATTCATTCCCATAGTTGGTCCAACATCTTTTCCTTCACCTGGTAAAGTAAGTCTTTCTGCAACTAAGTTTATTAATTCTTTTCTTCCTACAACATATGCTCCATTAGGAGAAATTCCTCCTCCTAAATTTTTAATAAGTGAGCCTACTAAAATATCTGCGCCAATATTACTTGGTTCAATTTTATTAGTAAACTCTCCATAACAATTATCTATCATTATAATTGCTGTATTATTTACTTTTCTAATTGTTTGAATTACTTTTTCCATTTTATCTAAGGTAATACTTTTTCTTAAATCATATCCTCTTGAACGTTGCACCTCTATTACTCTAATATCATTTTTAGCTAATCTTTCTTCTATTTTATTATAATCAAAGTCGTCATTTACTAAATCTATTTGCTCATATCTTATTCCAAAAGATTTTAAAGAACTAGAATTGTCTTTAATTCCAATAACTTCATCTAATGTATCATATGGCTTTCCTGTAATGCTTAATAATGTATCTCCTGGTCTTAACAATCCAAATAGAGTAACATTTAATGCATGAGATGCGGATATAAACTGTCCTCTAACTAAGCTATCTTCTACTCCAAAAATTTCACTGTATATTTTTTCAATAGCTTCTCTTCCAATATCGCCATACCCATAACCAGTTGTTTCATTAAAATGTACTTCTGAAATATTGTTGTTTTGAAAAGCTTGTAATACTTTTAAAGTATTGTGCTCACATATTTCATCTACTTTATCGAATTCTTCTTTGACTTCTTTTTCACTTGTTTTTACCAATTCTATTACTTTATCACTTACATACATAATTATTTTTCTTGCTTTATCCTTCCTAATTTTATCTTTCTAATCTCCGCAATATATTGGTAGTCCAACATTTGAACTTACTTTATAATATTCTCCTAAGAAACTTACATTGTTAAATGATAATTCATATTGAACATCTTTTACTATATTACCATCTGTATCAATTACTCCCCATTTGCCATCTTTTTTTACTCCAATAAAGTTTCCATTTTGCTCTGTTACAAAATCATATTCAGCATTTACTACAGTATTTCCTTGAGCATCAGCTACACCCCACTTACCATCTTTTTTCACTGCATATACTTTATTTTCTGGAACTAGAGTTTTATAATTAGTTTCATTTCCATCTAAAGTATAATATTTTACATCGTTATCAGATAATATTTTTAAATAATTATCTTCCTTTATTAGTGTTGATTTTTCTAATCCTTGCATTAGTTTTCCTTCACTATTTATTAAAGTAGTTACATTATTTTCAACAATCGTTGCTTGAAGGCAATTTGCATCTTCTACTTTTTGTATTGTACTGTATTCTATTGGTACTGCTACTTGTCCATTTGCTCTAATTACACCTGTTTTAGTTCCCATAGTTGCTATAAATAAATCATCTCTAAAATATTCTATATAAGTATAATTTTCATTTAATAATTTTTTATCGCTGTTATCAACAATGTTATAATTATTATCTTTATCAATTATAATGCTATAATTATTCGAAACTCTTTCTTTACTTGAATTATCAGTTTTTACAGTTTGTCCATTTTTATTAAATATAACTGTTTCTTCACCTTTATATGCGTTTATATATTCTCCTCCAACTAGAATTGTATTATAGTCTATTGGAATAATATTTTTTCCAAGAATATCAGATACGCCATAACTTTGGTCTTTTTGTATTATTAAAATATTGTTAGTTTTATCATATCTTATTTCTCTATAATCATTTTCTAAAACCGTTTTAGAATTCTTAACAAATCCATATTTTCCATTTACAGATGTTATAAAATATAAATTGTTATTATCTTCAATTTCTGTTAATCTATTTACTTCATTATATATTGGTTCTAAAACAATTTTTCCTCTTGTTGTTGCATATCCAAATCTATAGCCATCATCTGTTTTTACTCTTAAAATAAAACCTGCATCTGCATATTTTGTTTTTTCATCATAATATCCATCAAATAAAATGTTGTCATATTCCTCATCTAATATTTGAACACCTCTTATATTGATTACTCCAAAGCTTCCTTCTTTTTCAACTTTTAGATAACCTTCTTTATAATCAACACTTGAAATATCTTCATAAACAGCATCTGTTACTTTGTTACCATCAAAATCCATTATTCCATAAAGATTTCCTGATTTATATTTTAAAACATCCTTTTCATAAGGGACTAAACTTGTAATCGCTCTTAATGAAATACTATCTACATTGTTATAGTCTGTCCATTTTTGAGTATTTGTTTTATCAACTGCTTTCCATATATCTTTCTCAATATCAACTGAACAAATAAAAACATCTCTAGTTGGGTTTGGTATTTTTACATTATCGTATTGTGGCTCAATTACAACTGCTCCATTCTTATCTATTACACCAAACTTATTATCTTTTTGCAAGACATAATATTCTACATCCTCCTCTTCTATTTCTTCCAACTTAAGTGAATATTTTGCATTTCTACCCACTATTATTCCTGTTACTAAACCTATAACAAATAATAATATTAGAACAGCTATAATTATCATTTTTTTACTACTTCTTTGCATCAACTTTTTCTCCTTTAAATAATCTACACTTATTATAGCGCGAAAATGTCTTAAATGTCAATGATTTCTTTTGCACATACGTATCTTAATTTAGTGTCTAAATCCTTTACATAAGTAAACAATTTCATAGTAGATTTATTTTCATTATTATCTTTTATTAATAAGTTTAAACTTTCTTTTTCTATTATTTGATTAGATATTACTTTATATTTTTTTGTATACCTATTAACTTTGTATATTATTTCATCATCTGGTTTTAATTCTTTTAAGTTTGCAAAATAATTCTTATCTTTTCCAAAGTTATATGCTATTAAGGCTACATTATTTCCTAGTATAGAAGATTCGTTAAAATGTCCAATGTAGTTTTCATCTGGAATATCTGATTGCATTTCCTTTATCGGAGCACTCAAATTTAATGCTTTAATTTCTAAATACCATTCTTTGATTGAAGTTAATTCAATATCTTCTGAAATGCTTGAATTTAAAGTTTCATTTAATTTATTTTCTGATATATTTTGTTCTTTTAAATTATTACTTGAATAATTTAGAATAAAAAATATTATTAAAAAAATTATAGAAGAAATAAATACTGATATAATATTTACATTCGTTTTATTGAAATTTATCATGTAAATATTATACCAGTATTTTACAGTTTTGTAAAGTTTTTTATTTAATACTTTCATATTTAATTTAGCATTTAGTTATAAAATTCACTTTTAATTTTTGAGTTATTTTCTATTTATGTCGCAGTAAAATTCTACACCATTTTTAAAATTCTTTACTCCATACTCATTTTTATATCTATTCATTATTGCCTTAACTATTGCTAAGCCAATACCTGTTCCACCATCATCTCTATTTCTTGATGAATCTCCTTTATAAAATCTATCCCAGATTTTATCTTTAACTGTTTCATCAATTTTATTACCTGTATTATAAACATACAATCTAATCTTATTTTCTTTTGTTTTTTCAGTTCTTATAACAATTTTCTTTTCTTTCTCTTTTACTTTACAATTTTTTATTGCATTAGTTAAATAATTATTTACAACTTGTTCTATATGTTCTTGTGATGCATAAACTTTTACTTTCTTAGTTTCATCAAAATCAACTTCTATCTTCTTTTCTTTTATTGTTTTTGTCTGTCTTCTTAATTCTTCTTTAATAAGTTCAGTTAAATCAAACTCTACGTCTTCAAACTTCCTATCTTCTTGTTCTAGCTTCATAAGTTCTAACAATTCTTTAACCATTTTATCCATTTTGTTTGATTCGTCTACAATTACTTCTGCATAGAATTTTCTTGACTCTTCATCACTATTTACGTTTTCTAATAACCCTTCTGCATATCCTTGGATAAGTGCAATTGGTGTTTTTAGTTCATGGGATACATCTGATATAAATTGTTTTCTCATATCATCTAACTTAGTTTTTTCTTCTATATCTTTTTCTAATTCATTATTATTTTTTCTAAGTTGACTTATTGTTAGTTCCAGCTTATCAGACATTGTGTTTATATTATTCCCTAAAGTATCAATTTCATCTTCCAAATCACTTTCTTCAAATTTCTCACTAAAATCTAGTTTAGACATTTTCTTAGTTATATTGTTTAATTTAACAATTCTTTGTGTAAACTTTTTTGCAATAATTGATGCCAGAATTCCTGATAATAAAGCAATAAGTACTCCTATCATCATAAGAGTTCTACTTGATATTTTGACATATTCTTTTATTGGAGAAATTGGAATTCTAATATAAAGCGTATAACCATTGTCAAGTTTAGATATAAGCATCATAAATCTATTTTTGTTATCCATATTATCTTTAATAACAGTATTTTCATCTGAATATATTGTTTTAGAAGTAATATTACTTTGCATTTTTGCTATAGAATCAAGCATTTCGGAATTTGATATGTATATTATTTCTTCAAAATTATTTTCAATTACTATTTGCATATCATTTTTTATTTCTATTTGTCTTAGCTCTGATTTAATATTGCTGTATTGAAAAATACTATTATAATATTCACTTATTTCATTAGATATTTTTTTCGCAGTTTTTGTTTTTGAATATGTAAAAAAAGTTTCTAAGGCAACATTATTTATTACTATTATTATAAAAATTATCAATATAATCAAAATTGATAATATTCCAAATAATCTAAATCTAACTGATTTTACTTTTTCTTCTATTTTCATTATTATTTACCTCAAATTTTTAAGTTGCTTTTCTTATTTGATTGCTATTATTTATATCTTGTTTTTTATTGATTGCTATTTTACTTCGAATTTATAACCTACTCCTCTCATTGTTTTTATATATTTTCCTTTTTTTCCTAGCTTGTGTCTTATCTTTTTTATATGGCTATCTATTGTTCTTGAATCACCATAATAATCATAGTTCCATACATTATTTAATATTTTATCTCTTGAAAGTGCTACATTTTCATTGTCTAATAAATATTTTAAAAGTTCATATTCCCTTAAGCTTAATTCTATATTTTTTCCATCTACTGATACTGTTCTTCCTTCTGTATCTATTGTTATTCCACCGTAACCTTTTACTTCGTTTTGCTTTGTTTTGGTTCTGCTTAAAATTGCTTTTATTCTTGCAACCAAAATTTTTGGACTAAAAGGTTTTGTTATATATTCATCTACACCAAGTTCAAATCCAAACAATTCATCTTGTTCTTCTCCTCTTGCTGTAAGCATAATTACTGGCACTTTTGAGCTTTGTCTTATTTGTCTTAGTACAGACCAACCATCTAACTTTGGCATCATAACATCTAATATAATCAAGCTTATTTTTTCTTCCTTTTCTTCAAATATTTTTATAGCTTTTTCTCCATCTTCCGCTTCGATTGTTTTGTATCCTTCCTTGGTTAAAAAGTCCTTTAATAATTTTCTTATCCTTGATTCATCATCTACTATTAGTATTGTTGCTTCTTCCATATAAAAATCCATTCCTTTCTTATCTTGCAAAGCTTATATAATATAAAACTATGATTTTAATTTCTATTAATTAATTTTATCAAACTATTATGTCTGTTTTGTGAATTATTTAATAATTTTTGTTGGTTTAACTTTTCTCTTATTTTCATTTTTTATATTTTTTCTTTCTTCGTCCTTTTCTTGTTTTTCATTATCATCTTTTTTATTTTCATTACTATTATAATAATTCTTTTTACTTTTATAATCTTCACTTTGCAAATTTACATTTTCTTTAATATATATGTTTTCACCTGGATATGCAAGTTTTACACCTTGTGATTCAAGTATATTTAATAAAGTTAAGTTTATCTTATTGCAAAATAATCTATAATCTGAATAGTTAGTAATTGTTGTTTCTAAATAAATCTCAATGTTTATACCATCGTTTTCTATATTACTGAGATGAACGCTTATTGATTTTGTAATAACATCTTCATTATATTTTAAAATAAATTTTATTCTATTTATAACTTTTTCAATAATAGATTCTTCTGTTTCAAGTGCAAACTTTAGATTTGCTTTATACACTCTCTTGCTTATCTTTCCCCAGTTTATTACCTTCAAATTTGTTATTAAATCATTTGGTACAATTACTATTGTATCTTCTAATGTTCTTACTCTTGTACTTTTTATTGTTATGTCTTCAACTGTTCCTGAAATTTCTTCTATATCAATCCAATCTCCTATTTCAAATGGTTTATCTGTAAAGATTGCTAAACCTGATATTATCTGCTTTATAAAATCTTGTGCTGCCAGTGCTACAACTGCTCCAGTAAGACCTATTCCTGCTGCTAGGCCTCCTATATCATAATCAAATTCTTTTAGTGTTAGATATAGCGCTATTATATATAAAACTATTTCCACTACCTTACTTACTACTGATGTGAAAAAATTGTTTCTTGTATTCTTTTGATTTTTTGTTAGCTTCTCTACTAAGACTTGTCTTGCTTCAAATACTCCTGCTACTATTCTTGCAATCGTCCATATTATTACTACTTTAAAACATTTATCACAAAATACATCTTGGAATTCATGTAAATTTAAAATTTTACTTCCTATATAAAAACCTGATATTCTGAAAAATGTTTTTAATGCTTTGTATATTTTAAAATTTTTTATTTCCTCTTTTTCGCTTCTTCTATAAAATACTTTTACTATTCCATATGATATTATTGGTGCTAATAATAAAACTATAATAACTACTGCAATGGCAATTATGAAATTTACAATTTGGGAGATTTCAATATTGCCGATAAACGTGATGAACTCGCGAATTTTATCCATAAAAACTCCTTTAAGTTTTTTGTAAATTCTGTTAATAATTATATTATACAATATTTTTTTATAAATTTCATCTATTTTTATAAAATTATATGATATAATATAATAAATTTTTGTAATAAGATTAAAAAAATATGCTTCAAACTAAAGAAAGGAATAATTTTATGAAAACTAATAACAAAACAATGATGCAATATTTTGAGTGGTACTTACCAAATAATTGCAATTTGTGGCAAGAACTAATTAAAGTTGCTCCTAATTTAAAAAAGATGGGAATTACTTCTATCTGGCTTCCTCCTGCTTGTAAAGGAGCCTCT
>CANRBH010000005.1 GCA_947628825.1 uncultured Clostridia bacterium
ATAAGTTCGTGTCGATAAGTTTTTTTACAAATTTCTAAACTTACATTATCAAGGTTTTTCAACTAGCGAAAATATTCTTCAATATTTTTAATTTCTTTATTTTTACATATTGTGTTAACATAATTTGCTTTTTTCTAAAAATGTGCTATAATTAGTATAAGTAAACTTAAGTTGCTCCATTTCCACCTTAGCTAAAGCAGCTTAGAGTTTCAACACTTTGAATGGAGGAGAAAATATGGGAATCCGGAACATCATCTTCATCCTCATCATTGCATCGGCTTTGATGAGCATCTTGTCGAATGTGCTTGCTTTGCTTGCAAGCCGCAACTTCTTCACGAACCGAGTCGTTTCCCAGAGGATGGCTCGGTTGGCAACCCTCTTGAGGATTATTCCTAACCAAGTCTTCCGAGTACTGAGCGTTAGGAATATGAGCTTCATGCTCATCCTTGTCATCCTCGCAGAATATGCGGGAGGGGATGTCGAAGCATTGAGGCGATTCACCTTAGAAATTGTGGGTGCCGTAAACGACATCTTCAATTTCCTCTTAGGATTAATATCCTAAGCCCAATCGAGTAGGAGGAATTTTGCTTTTTATTCTCAAAATTCCGTCCTCTCACACCACATTTCCAGCATACCGTTCGGTACTGGGCGGTTAGTTAATGCACTAAAGATTTTTATTTTCTTTAGTGTTTTCTTTTGCTTTTCTCTAGACCTTATAAAATTACTATGCTTCTTTTGTAACTCTCGAGTTCCGCTCTACCATCCAAAATTTTCTGTTCTTTACAGATTATCTGCATTCTAACATAATTTATATAATCTATCTTTATTTGCAAAATCACATTAACTTTCAGTCCTTCATAATATTTCTGTTACTACTATGACTTCTGCTGACTTCTGATATTTCACTCTACTGTCACCAATAGCTTTTTCATATCTAGGGGTGTTGCCTCAAAGATATTTCCAAAATATCAGACCTCCCTGGGTAAGAATAATAACTTTCATCTCATATATCTGCTACATTTACTAAAATAACCTCCGAATAGCTATTGGGTTTTGTTTTCAATAGTAAACTCACCCTGATTATTCTAGCCTTCGTATGTAGTTTCTGTCCGTCAGACCAAGACTTTGCTTACAGCTTCCTTCAGATTCTACCTCGCGATAGACACCCTTGCTGTTCAGCTAATGGTTAGCCGCTATTAGGCTCCATAGTAGTCTTTCACTACCTAGTTATTATTCATGCCAGGCACACTGTAAGAAGGTACCACTCCTAAAAAGAGTGGCACCTTCTTTTTATAGTAATTTATAGAAAATCAAAATTTTAACCATCATTATTTTTTATTTATTAAAAATCTTTACTGGTTCTGCTTCGTATAATCTTTGAATTACAACTGGTTTATGTTCTTTTATTGTTTCTTGTACATCCAATATTCTTTGGTTTGCAGATCCTCTAAATCTTAATTTTGGACTTTTTAAATCTTCTTCAAACTTTCCGTCTACTACAACATCTATATATTTTAGTAGTTCTTTTGTTGTTGGATTGTTTTCAGCCATATCCTCTATTACATCTTTTTCTAAATCATATCCTGTATAACACCAGATTGTTTTATTAGGAAATTTTTCTTTTACTTCTTTAACTAATGGTAGCAATCCTTCTTGGTTTACTGGTTCAAGTGGTTCTCCTCCGAGCAAGCTTAATCCTTCTATGTAATCATGGTCTAGAAATTTCATAACTTTCTCTTTACTCTCTTGCGTAAATTCATTTCCATAGTTAAAATCCCATGCACATTCATTAAAACATCCTTTGCAATGATGATGGCATCCACTTACAAAAACTGATACTCTAACACCTGTTCCATTTGCTACATCAACTTTTTTTATATCTGCGTAGTTCATTTAATTTTTGTTCCTTTCTTTGCTTTACTCAAAGAAGCTTTTATAAATGTAAAACTCTCTGTTTTATTTCTTTTGTTTTTCCTACATTCCAGAAGTTTTCTCCTAAATAACCACAAGTACGTCTTACAACAGTCATTCTAGCATGGTCTTTGTTTCCACAGTTTGGACATTCCCATTCATTTTCGTCGTTTACTTTTATTTCTCCATCAAATCCACATACATGGCAATAATCAGATTTAGTATTAAATTCTGCGTATTGTATATTATCATAAATAAATCTAACTACACTCTTTAATGCATCTAAATTATTTTGCATATTTGGAACTTCAACATATGATATTGCTCCTCCTGTTGATAGATGTTGGAATTCGCTTTCAAACTTTAATTTTTCAAATGCGTCTATTTTTTCTCTAACATCTACATGATATGAGTTAGTATAATATCCTTTATCTGTAACATCTTTAATTGTTCCAAATCTTTCTTTATCTATTCTTGCAAACTTATAACATAAGCTTTCTGCTGGTGTTCCATATAATGCAAATCCTATGTTAGTTTCTTGTTTCCAACGTAATACTGTTTCTTTTAAATGTTTCATAACTTTTAATGCAAATTCATGACCTTTTTCTGTTGTATGAGATTCTCCTGTCATTAGTTTTGTCATTTCATATATTCCTATGTATCCTAATGATATAGTTGAATATCCACCATATAATAGTTTATCTATTGTTTCACCTTTCTTTAATCTTGCAATAGCTCCATATTCCCAATGTATTGGACTTGTGTATGTCCTTGTTCCAAGCAATGCTTTATGTCTGCACATTAATGCTTCTTTGCATAGTTCAAGTCTTTCATCAAGTTCTTTCCAGAACTTATCCATATTTCCGTCTGCAACTATTGCAACTTGTGGTAAGTTAATGCTTACAACACCTTGATTAAATCTTCCTTCAAATTTATAATTTCCATTTTCGTCCTTCCAAGGAGATAGGAAACTTCTGCATCCCATAGGACTAAATACATTTCCTTCATAGTTTTCACGCATCTTTTTAGCTGAGATATAATCAGGGTACATTCTTTTTGCAGAACATTTTACTGCAAGTTCAGTTAGATAATCATATTCTCCACCTGATAAATTATTGAATTCATCTAATACATATACTAATTTAGGAAAAGCTGGTGTTACATATACTCCTGCTTCATTTTTAATTCCTTCATCTCTTTGTCTTATTACTTCTTCTATAATCATTGCATTTTCTTTTATGTATGGGTCATCTTTTTCTAGATGTAAGAATAGTGTTACGAATGGAGATTGTCCATTTGTTGTCATTAAAGTATTTATTTGATATTGAATTGTTTGAACTCCTGCTTTTAATTCGCTTCTTACGTTTTCTTCTACTAAGTCATTTATAATTTCTTTTGATAATTTATTTTTGTATTTCTTTTCTAATTTATTTTTATATTTGTCATGGCTTTTTCTTAAATATTTTCCTAAGTGTATTAAGTCAACAGATTGTCCACCATATTGGTTACTTGCAACAGCAGCTATTATTTGTGTAACAACTGTACACGCAACTTGGAAACTTTTTGGACTTTCAATCATTTTCCCATTCATTACTGTTCCATTGTCTAACATATCTCCTATGTTAATTAAGCAACAGTTAAATATTGGTTGTACAAAATAATCTGCATCATGAAAGTGTAAAATTCCTTCTTTATCAGCTTTAGAAATTTTTTCAGGAAGTAATATTCTTCTTGTTAAATCTCTTGAAACTTCTCCAGCTATATAATCTCTTTGGGTTGATGCTAGTCTTGTATTTTTATTTGAGTTTTCTTCTGCTAGTTCTTTGTTTTGGTCCTTTATTAGTTTTAATATAGATTCATCAGTAGTATTTTGTTTTCTTACTAATGCTCTATTGTAACGATATACTATGTATTTTTTCGCTAATTCAAATTTTCCAAATTCCATTAGTTTTTGTTCTATTATGTCTTGAATGTCTTCAACAAGTATTCTCTTTTTACCTAAATCTTCTATATAATCAATTATTTCTTTAATTTCTTCTTTGTTTGCTCTTTCCTTTGGACTTACCTCTTTATTAGCTTTTTCAATAGCTTTTGAGATTTTTGCCCTATCATAATCAACAATTCTTTCATCTCTTTTTACTACTTTCATACTGTACCCCTTCTAGTTAATTTTTTAACTTTTTTTAAAAAATGATTTTTTTATTTGCTTATTTTTTTATGTAATTTATTTTTTTGCAATTTCATTTAAATATTACACTAAAAAATCTTTTAAAGTCAACACATTTTTTCAAATCATCTATGTATATTTTTTATGTTTATTTAACTTGTAACTATTGATTTTAATATAGTTTAAATGGTATCGTTTTTTATCGAATTATGTTACTATTTGTAGTTTTTCCTTTAGTTTATATACTTTCAAGTATTTTAAAATCAAATATTTCTTTTTGGTTACAGTTATACATTTTTGTAAAAAAAAAGAGTATTTTAAAAAAATAATTTTTTTTAAATACTCTTTTTTTTATCTTTTTTATAAAACAATTAGATTTAATTTCATATCAACAAATAACATTCTTATATTTCTCTTGCCTTTACTACTAATCTTCTTTTTCCATAATCAGTACATGTAATTAATGTTAACTCTCTATTTCCATTAGTTAATTGACTTGTACAGCTAACATCTGTTGGTTCTACTGGATATTTGTTATATATTGAATATGTTATAGTTCTACCAGATAAATCTTTTAAAGTAACTGTATCTCCAATACTCACTTGTGCTAGTTTTCCAAACATTTTACCACTTGCATAGTTATGACCAACTACACAATAATTTCCTATTTCATTAGGACTTGGTCCCCAATATTTACAAAGTGAAATTTTTAATAGTTGCTCACTTTGTTCTGTCAATATCGGATAGCTAATTCCAATTGATGGTATGCTAAGGGTTCCTTCTATTTCATATATTTGTCCATTACTTGCAGTTATTTCTCTAGCTTGTGGTTCCTCTGGTGTTTCTTCTGGTTCAGGCTCTTGAATAGGAACGACTTGTGAATCATCAGAGTTATCATCTAGTGCAACAACTATTGTATGCTCCTCTACAATGGTATTATCATCATTATTTATTTGCTCCATTAGCTCATAAGAATAGCCTTCTTGAATTGCCTTATTTCTTTCTGCAATAATATAATATAAGGAAAGAATAATTACTGTAATAACAGATATTATATATAATGTTTTATATATTTTTTGCTTTCTTTTCATTTCTTTTGTCACATATACTTTTTGTGATATAAGTATCTGATTCATAATCTTTTCTAATATACTCCTTTCCTTAGAATTTTTATATTCTGTTTACTATATCAGCATATTGCTTAATTGAAAGTTCTTCTCCTCTAATATTTTCATTTATATTTAACTCGTCTAAAATTGTTTTTAATTTTGCTTTATCAATTATAGAAGATAGTGAATTTAATATTGTTTTTCTTCTTTTTGTAAAATTTTCTTTTATTATTTTAAAGAATAAATCTTCATTATTTACTTCCACTCTTGGCTTGTCTAATTTAGTTATCTTTACTATGCTTGAATCTACTTTTGGACTTGGAATAAAACACTCTTTTCCTACATCTCCTATAATTTTGCTATCTGCATAATAATTGACAAAGTATGTTATTGCTCCTGCTTCCTTTTCTCCCGGCATACTGCAAATTCTCTCTGCAACCTCTTTTTGTATTAAAACAGTTATATCTTTTATATTTGTTTTTAGTAACTTTGTAATTATTGAAGTAGTTATATAATATGGTAGATTTGCAACTACTTTAGCTTTTGGAGCTAATTTATCTATGTCCAATTTTAATATATCTTCATTTATAATTTCAATATTATTATATGCTATAAATCTTGCTTTTAATATTTCACACATTTTTTTATCTAGCTCAATAACAATTACTTTTCTAGCTTTTTCTAATAAAATATTAGTAAGAGTCCCTAAACCCGGTCCAATTTCAATAATTATATCATCTTCTTTTACATCTTCTGCAATTTTATTTAAAGATTGTTCATCAATTAAAAAATTTTGTCCTAGATTCTTATTTGGATTTACATTGTATTTATCCATTATGTATTTTGTTTCTTGATATATGTTCATAAAATTCCACCTTTATATATTAGTGCTGACCTTGAGTTATCTGCTCCTGCAAAGTTACATTTATGATAGTTCCTTCATCAACAGAAGTTCCATAAGCTGGTTCTTGTGCTACTACTATTCCACTACCTTTACTTGATATATTCAAGTTTCTTGCTCTTAACATTATTTTTGCTTGGGCATAACTTACTCCTTTAAGATCTGGTACAGTTTGTGATACTCTTTCATCATTTCCTTTTGTGTATAATTTTACTACTCCTCCTGATGTTAATTGTGCTCCATGTTTTGGTAGCTGTTCTGATACTATTTCATCTGTATTTCCTACATAACTATATTCTAGTCCTGCTTCACTTAATATTCTTTGTGCTTCAGATAATGTTTTATTAGTTACATCTGGAACTGTAATTAGTTTTTCAGTTGTTGCTCCATTCTCGCCATTAGATGGTATATCTAGATAAGGTAAGATTTCTGATAACATCTGTGATACAACTGGTGCTGTAATTGTTCCTCCATAATAACTTCTTCCATTTGGTCCATATAGTGTTACTAATGTTACCAACTTTGTATTTTCTACTGGTGCTATTGCTATAAAAGATGCAACATAACCATTTTCTGGGTGGTTAGGATCTGGTTCTGATGTTCCTGTTTTTCCTCCTATTGTATAACCTATAACTTTTGCGTGACTTCCTCCTCCATCTTCTACAACTGATTGCATTATTGACCTCATTTTTTCAGATGTTTCAGCCGAAATTACTTGTCTTTCTTGGTTTGTTTCAACTGATTTTATTGTTCCTGTATCAGGATTTTCTATTTGTTTTACAACATGTGGTGTTACTAATATTCCATCATTTACTATTGCGCTTACTGCTTTTACTAATTGCATTGGTGTTATTGTAAATCTTTGTCCAAATGACATTGTAGCAAGTTCAACAGGTCCTACACTTGATTCACTCCAAAATGAACTTTCTGCTTCACTTGGAAGGTCTATTCCAGTTTTATCAAAAAATCCATAAGCTTTTAAATATTTATAGAATGTACTTGCTCCGATTTTTTGTCCTAATTGTATTAATGCTGGGTTACAAGAATTTTCAATAGCTTTTCTTAATGTTTGACTTCCATGTCCTGAACTTGCTGTACAACGTATGTCTATTCCTGCAACCTTCTGTATACCACTACAATAAAAATCTCCTGCATGGTCTGTTTCTATAAGATTTTCTTCTAAGGCTATTGATGCTGTTATTACTTTAAATGTTGAACCTGGTTCGTAACCATCCAGAACTGCTCTATTTCTCCACATTGTATATATTCTATCAGTTTGTTCTTGTCCTGAAAGTTCATCCCAACCTTCTGAAATAGTTGAATTAGGCACATAAGGGTCGTTTAGATTATAGTCTGGATATGTTGCCATAGCAAGAATTTCTCCATTTTCTGGATTCATTATTATTGCATTTCCACCCCTACTACATTTATTTTCTTCAACTGCTTGTTTAAGATATTTTTCTACTATTGATTGAATATTTGAATCTATTGTCAAATAAATATTGCTTCCATTTTCAGGTGCGATATATTGTTCATTTTGGTCAGGTATTGCATCTTGTGTTACTGATATTGCTGTGGTTAGCTTTCCGTTTGTTCCTTTTAAAATACTGTCATAACTAAGTTCTATTCCGTCTAATCCTTGATTACTTGCACCACATACTCCTATTAAGTTAGATGCTAGGTTATCATAAGGATAATATCTTTTTGTATCTTCATCAATATTTACTCCTGCTGTTGCGTTGTTGTCTTCAAGCCATTCTTGTAATACTTTTACTTTGTCAGTTTCTACTTTAGATACTATTGTTTCAACGCTTCTTGTACTTGTTAATTTTTTATATACATCATCATAATTAAGTTCAAAAATATCTGCAAATGCTTTTGCCATTTTTTCCTTTAATTTTGTTGTTTCATATTCATCAGTAACTCCATCTTTTTTTACATTTATATATTGTGGGCTTACTGATACTGTATCAACAGCAGCACTTATGGCTAATGCTTTTCCATTTGCATCATAAATAGTTCCTCTTTTTGCACTTATCACTGTATTAGATGTAGATTGTCTATATTCTCTTTGTTTTAACCAAGCTCCTTGAACAAATTGAATATACCCAATTCTTACTACCAAAATAAAAAACAATAAGACAAAAACGACTAATAAAAGTATCAATTTTTTACCTGATACTTTTATTACGTTTCTTCTTTTTTTACTTATTGGAACTATTTTTTTATTTTGCATTTGTTTTTTCCCATAAATATATTTTTAAAATTATTCTGAAAAAATCGCATCAAATTCTTCGCCAGTAATTTTTTCTTTTTCAATCAATATTTCAGCAACTTTATCTAATTTATCCCTATTAGCATTTAAAATTTCTTTTGCTTTAGAGTATGCTGAGTCAATGATTTTCTTTATTTCTTCATCAATAATTCCAGCTGTTTCTTCTGAATATGATTTTTCTTGTGCAAAATCTCTTCCTAAAAATACTTCTTCTTGGTCTGAGCCCAATGATATTGTTCCAACTCTTTCACTCATACCATATTTTGTAACCATCGCTTTTGCTATCTTAGTTGCTCTTTCTATATCATTGCTTGCTCCTGTTGATATATCACCTAGAACTAGAGCTTCTGAAACTCTACCTCCTAATAGTGATATAATATTTTCATTCATTTCAGTTTTTGATATAAATGATTTATCTTCTACTGGTCTATACATTGTATATCCACCAGCCATTCCTCTTGGAATAATTGATATTTCATGTACTGGATCCTGTGTAGGTAAGAATTTACTTACTACTGCATGACCTGCTTCATGATATGCTACTAATTTCTTTTCTTTGTCACTTCTTACTCTAGTTTTCTTTTCTGGTCCCATTGTTACCTTTATCATTGCATCTTCAATTTCTTTTTGGCCTATTTCATGTTTATCTCTTCTTGCTGCTAATAATGCTGCCTCATTAAGTAGATTCTCTAAATCTGCTCCTGTAAATCCTGATGTATTCTTTGCTATTAATTTTAAGTCAACATCTGCTTCAAATCTTTTCTTCTTGCTGTGTACTTCTAGTATTTGCTCTCTTGCTTTTACATCTGGTGATGGTACAACTATTTGTCTATCAAATCTTCCTGGTCTTAATAATGCTTTGTCTAATACGTCTGGTCTATTTGTTGCTGCTAAAACTATAACACCTTCATTAGCTGAGAATCCATCCATTTCAACAAGCATTTGATTTAATGTTTGTTCTCTCTCATCATGTCCTCCACCTAAGCCTGCTCCTCTTTGACGTCCAACAGCATCAATTTCATCTATAAATATTATGCATGGTGCATTTTTCTTTGCTTCTTCAAATAGGTCTCTTACTCTTGATGCACCAACACCAACAAACATCTCTACAAAGTCTGATCCACTTATTATAAAGAATGGTACTCCAGCTTCTCCAGCAACTGCTTTTGCTAGTAATGTTTTTCCTGTACCAGGAGCTCCTACTAATAAAACTCCTTTTGGTATTCTTGCACCCATTTCTGTAAATTTTCTTGGATTTTTTAAAAATTCTACTATTTCTTGTAGTTCTTCTTTTTCTTCATCTATACCTGCTACATCATTAAATGTAACTTTATTTTTATCTGTATTATTTAACATTCTGGCTCTGCTCTTTCCAAATGTCATTGGACCTTTTTGTTGTCCTTGAGCTCCACCCATAAATAGCATTAGTATTAACAAAATCATTATAATTGATGATATTGGTAATAGTAAATCTGCTACAATTAGCCAGAAAGGTTCAGATTGATAAGTAACATTTACATTATTACTTTGCATTGATTGATTTAAGTTTTCAAGCAAGTTATCTACACTTGGTATATTAACTGTTTTTATGTTAGAATCATCTTTAAGCTTTACCTTAGCCTCTTCTCCTTCATATTCAATTTCAATATCTGTTACTTCTCCAGCTTCTACCTTGCTTAATAATTCTGAATAAGTTAATCTGTTGTTTGCATTATTAAGAATTGCTGGTAAAACAAATATTATTATAACTCCTATAACTAACCATATAGCTAATGTTTTAATTCCGCTTTTCAATTTAGTTCCTCCCAAATTAGAATTTTTTATTTATATAAATCGTTATGAGCGATAATATATATTATATTAAAAGAGTATCACATAGAACGAGTTTATGCAATACTTTTTTTGAAACTTTTTTCTTGTAAGTATTGGTACTAGTGACTTTGTGCTTACGGAACATCAATTTATAATAGTAAAAAAAATTTTTTTATTTTTTATAAAAATTTTGATTTTTTTATTTAGTTCCATAAATTTATTTCCAACATTATTTTCTGCTAATTTAATGATGTCATCAACATTAGTTTTTTCAACGTTTCTAGTGTTTCCCACTAATTCATTTATTGTATAAAGAACTAATTTTTGTTTGATAGTTTTTGATTCATTATTAAAATCTTTTAGTTCAAAGCTGATTCCTCCTACGGAGATTTGACTTGTAGCCTTGTAAACTTTCTCTGTATAACTATTTACGAAGTCATTTTCCTCTTTTACTATTTTTGATATTCTGCTCAATGCTTCTTCTACATTAGGATTTATTTGTCTTAAAATAGGCAAAACTTCGTTTCTTATTATGTTTCTATTATATATGTTTTCTTTATTTGTACTATCTATTCTTGGATTTAAGTTATATTTGTCGCAATAAGCTTCTATTTCTTTCCTTGATATATCAATAAATGGTCTAATATATTTATTGCTTTCAATAGGTTGTATACCTTCTAGGCCAGTAAGTCCTGAGCCCCTTGTTAAGTTTAACAAAATAGTTTCTGCATTATCATTTTTATTATGTGCTATTGCTATTTTATTAGCTCCTTCTTTTTTTAATACTTCATCAAAAAAATTATATCTAACTATTCTCCCTGTTTCTTCTGTCCCCTTTTTTAATTTTTTTGACAAGTCAATTATATTTTCTCTTTTTTTATAAAAAGGAATTTTAAGATTTTCACATACGTTTTCCACAAATTTTTCATCATCTGTGGAATCTTCTCTAATTAGATGGTTAATATGAGCACATACAATTTTATATTTTAGATTTTCTTTAAATTTATTTAAGCACCATAAAAGAGCAATAGAGTCTGGGCCTCCTGAAACCCCGACTACTATTACATCATTTTCTTTTATTAAATTATTTTCTTTAACTGTTTTTAAGAATTTCTCTTCTAGTACATCTAATCTTTTAGCCATTTTCTTATCCTTTTTTATTTTAAAAATATAATAGTTGCAGCTACCGCGCAGCGACCAACCGGAGCGTTAGCGTAGGGCGAATGAAGCAAATTACATACAAGTATTTATAATATGGAATTTGCGACAGCAAGGTGCTAATACTATTATATTTTTAAAACTTAACCATTATATTTATTAGCGAACTTTGTATAATTTGGCATCCACAATAATTCAACTGGACCAACTGGACCACTTCTATTTTTAGCTATTATTATTTCAGCAATATTGGTTTGCTCTGCTTGTGGATTATAGTAATCATCTCTATATATAAATATAACCATATCTGCATCTTGCTCTATTGAACCCGATTCACGTAAATCTTGAAGCATTGGTCTATGGTCTGTTCTTGCTTCTGGGGCACGTGATAGTTGTGACAATGCTATTACTGGTACTTCTATATCTTTTGCTAATATTTTTAATGATCTACTTATTTCTGCTATTTCTTGCTCACGACTATTTGATTTTCCGCTTCCTGTAATAAGTTGCAAGTAATCTATTACAACTAGTCCAATATTTTTTTCTACTTTTAATTTTCTACACTTTGCTCTAATTTCTGCAACAGTTATGTCCGGCGTGTCATCTATAAATATTCCAGCCGATTCTGATAATTCTCCTGATGCAACAGCAAGTTTGGTCCATTCATCATCATTTATTTCACCTTTTTGAACTTTACTGCTATCAACCATTGCTTGAGCGCATAATATTCTGTTAGCGCATTGTTCTTTTGACATTTCTAAACTAAATACTACAACTGGAGTATTTGCTCCTATTGCCGCATTAGTTGCAATATTAAGTGCAAAAGCTGTTTTTCCCATTGCAGGTCTTGCTGCTACAAGTATTAATTCTGATTTATGAAATCCTGCTGTTTTGTTATCTAAATCAATAAATCCTGTTGATACACCTGTTATATGTTGCTTTTGATTATATAATTCTTGTAATTCTGTAAATGAATCTACTAATATATCTTTAATGGATTCATATCCTTTTTGAGATTTTCTTTGCATAATATCAAAAATCTTTTTTTCTGCACTATCCATAATTGTTTCTATTTCTTCATTTTGACTATAGCCAAGATTTATTAGTTCATTTGCAGTTTTAATCAAATTTCTTAGTAGAGATTTTTCTTCAACTATTTTTACATACTTTTCGACATTTGCAGTTGTTGGAACTTTATCTGGCAAGCTTGCTAAATACTCCAATCCTCCTACGGCTTCAAGCTTTCCCATAGATGTTAATTCATCTTTTAATGTAATAATATCTACTGGTTCTCCTTTGCCATATATATTCATAGTAGCTTCATAAATTGTACTATTATCGTTTCTATAAAAGTCTTCTGGTCTTAATACTTCAATTGCTGCTACTACAGCTTCTTTATCTGTAAGCATACTTCCAAGAACAGCTTGTTCAGCTTCATCATCATGTGGTGGTATTTTTTCTATCTCCATATTCTAATTCTAGTCCCTTCCTAAAAAATTTAATTGTAGTTATTTTTCAATTTATTCTCCAACTACACTTACCCTTAATTTTCCTATTATTCCTTCAAAAAGCTTTAAATCTACTGTAAACATTCCAACATTTTTTATTGTTTCTTTAAGGTCTATTTTCTTTTTGTCTAAGTCTATTTTGTAATCTTTTTTTAGTCTTTCTGATATTTCTTTTGATGTAACTCCACCAAATATTTTTCCATTTTCTCCAGCTTTTACAGAAATTTTTAAGGTTATTTTACTTAGTTTTTCTTTTAATTCTAAAGCTGCTTTTTTGTCTTCTTCTTTCTTAAATGCTCTTGAGTCTTGTTTTGCTTTTAGTTTGGATAGATTACTGTTGTTTGCTTCTACAGCTAATTTTTTAGGTAATAAAAAATTTCTAGCATATCCATCATTTGCATTTATTATTTCATCTTTTTTTCCTACACCTTTTACATTATCTAATAAAATAACTTTCATAGACTACTCTCCTTTTTTTATTTTTTATAACTATATTTATAATGAATTCTAGTTTTCCATTTCAAAGAAATATTCATTTATCCTATTTATTAGTTCCTGCTTAGCATCCTCTAAAGACATATTTTCAAGTTGTGCTCCTGCTAATGTAATATGTCCTCCTCCTCCAAGTTTTTCTAATATTATTTGGACATTTATATCTCCAATTGATCTACCACTAATATATACTTTATCATCTTTTTTTCCTAATACAAATGATGCTGTTATTCCTCCTATTGTTAAAAGTTCATCTGCTGCTTTTGCTGCAATAATGTTTGCATTTTCGTCTTCATTTTCATACATAGAAATTGCTATGTTTTCATTTATTATCTCTGATTTAGATACTATGTTTGAAATTGCTTGATATGTTTCTAAATCACTTTGGAACCATTTTTTTACTTTAATAATATCAACACCACATTTTCTTAAATATGCTGCTGCTTCAAATGTTCTTACACCTGTTTTAAATGTGAAGTTTTTAGTATCAAGCATAATTCCTGCATATAAAGCTTCTATTTCTAAAGTTGTAAGTTCTATATTTTCTTGTGAATATTCCAATATTTCAGTAACTAACTCTGATGCAGATGATGCATATACCTCATGGAACATAAGTACTGCGTCTTCAATATAATCTGTACTTCTTCTATGGTGGTCTATTACAACTACTCTTGATACCATCTCTAATAATTCAGGAGATTCAACATAATTTTTCTTATTTGTGTCCACTACAATTAAAAGAGAATTTGGCTTTACTAGATTTTTGGCTTCTTCAACTGTTACAAAACATTCTGTATATTCTTCTTCTTTTTTGGCTGTTTCTATAAATTTCTCTAATCCTATTCCTGTTCCTTCATTGACTATTTTAGCTTCTTTTCCTAATGTTTTAGATAGTCTATATAATCCCATTGAAGAACCTATTGAGTCCATATCTCCATTTGAATGTCCCATTAAGATAACATTGTCTGATTCTTGTATAAGTTCTTTTAACGCGTGTGATACCATTCTTGCTTTTACTTTTGTTCTTTTTTCTACTTCTTGAGTTCTTCCTCCAAAGAATTCGAATTTTCCGTCTATTTTTACTATTGCTTGATCTCCACCTCTACCTAATGCTATATCAATAACTGCTCTAGTTGAAGATAATTTCTCAACAAAAGTTTCACCATCATCAGAAAATGCAATACTTAATGTTGGTTGACTTATTTCAGATATATCAACTTCTGGTAACTTAATATCTTTAATGTCATCTAATATTGTCATTTTATCTTCTTTAGCTTGTTGCAAATATTTCTGCTCTATTATACAGTATAATGTATCTCTATCTGCTTTTATAATTAAGGCATTATATTTATTAGCCCAGTCATAGATTGTTTTTTCGACTTGTGTTGTAATAAGTGGTCTTACTTCATCAGATATTCTTTGACTTATTTCTTCATAATTATCTATCATAATGATACCAATGCATATATCATCATCTTCTGCTTTTTGTTCTAATTTTTTTGTATATGTGTTATCTATAAAGTATAGTATTGTTGTATATTCTTGTTCTTTTTTATGTTGCTTTTTTGATTTTACATATGAACCTAAAATTGAATAATCTTTTCCTTCTATTTTAGTTTCTAAATCAATATTTCCTTTTTCTTTATTTTCAGAATTTTCTATTGTAAGCTTAATGTCTTTAAGTATTTCATTTAATCTGTCATTTATATTAACTTCGTTAAATTCTTGAACAAATTTTTCACTTTTCCAAATAAGATTTCCTGTTGTTTCTACCATAACTAGTGGAAATGGTGAGTTTATTAAGGTAGTTTTTGCTGTGTTGTTAACATCTAAAGTTAAATCTTTTAATTGTTCTGATAATTCAGCTTTTCTTTTCTTGTTTGACCAATTTGTATATAATAATATTATTGTGTATAACCCTATTCCAGCTGGTATAAGTCTTATTTGCAATGCACAAATAATAGCAATTAGTATTGCTATTATTACTAAGTATATTTTTGTTCTAGATATATACTTTTCTATTTTCTTATTACCGTTCGGCATATATTCTTTTATCTCCTAACTAATTGTATATTTTGTTTACAATTATACAGTATATATTTTACTATTTTTTTAAGCTTTTGTCAATTTTAGTTTTATTTACATAATGTTGACACTTTGCCTAAATTATAGTATAATACTCTTGTTTATTATCATAATTGTATCCCTCTTGGGATACTACAAAAAAGAAAGGAGAATATTTTATTAACGCCTAAAAATACAACACACATGGAGGTAAACAAACATGTCTAGACGGAAATTAAACAAAAAAGGCATTGCTGTTGTTAGCATTGCTGTCGTTCTCATCCTTGCTCTTCTCAGCTTTTTGGTGTTTAAGTTCGTTTTGCCCCTCTTTTCGGGTAATAACAGCACCAAAGGAGATAATCTAGGCTCTTCTGACTTTTCTATGAGTGGCGATGTTTCAGATGATCCTCAAGATGTTTCCGATGTCGGTTCTACTAATTCCGATACTAATGTAACAACACAAAATAATGATAATAGCTCTGATGCCACTGTAGTTTCCACTGATTCTCGCGTTAAAGTTCGCGGTGTGTTCAATACCTTTGGTGGCTACACCTCTGCTATTGTCGCTAACGGTGGTTTGACTACACAGGAAGGCTCCTACTACGATAAGGCTGGGCTTGATGTTACCCTTGGGATTGAGGATGAAGATGATGTTATTGTTCAATCGTTCATTGATGGTGACATTGACTTCTTCTTTATGACCGTTAATAAGATGCCCATTGTCTGCAAACGTTTTATTGATAATGGCATCGATGTGGTCATTCCCTATTTCAGTGACACTTCCACCGGTGGTGATGGCATTGTCGTTCGTAACGAGTTTGACTCTGTGCTTTCCTTGCAAAATGCTCGGATTGCCATGGCTCGTAACTCTGTTTCCACGGCTATTCCTCTTTGGTTCTTCAATAACAATGATTTGGATCCTTCGACAGTTCAAACCATTGCAAGCAATTTCCAGATGTACGATTCCACTCAAGAAGCTGTTGATGCTTTCATCGCTGGTGAAGCTGATGCTGTTTCCACTTGGGATATGACTACCGCTCTTTCTGCGGAAAACAGTCATCTGCTTTTTTCCACTGCTGAGGGTGAAAATCTTGTCATCGATGCATTGATCGTTAATAAAGCATTTGCTGATGCACATCCTAATGCTGTTACCAGTCTTATTGATGGTTGTATTTCTGCTGTAAACGATGTTGCATCTGGCAACAAAGTCAGTGAGTCCTATGATGCTATTCGTGCATCTGTTCCAGATTTTGCTGACTACGATGATGAAACAATGGCTTCTGTTTTGGCAGACTCCAAATGGCTTGGCTATGAAAGAAATGTTGAAGTCTTTTCTATTGCTTCTGGTATCTACACTGACTTTTCTGCTATTTGGGATCAGCTCGGTGAAGAAACAGCTCCTGAATATGTAACCAACCTTTTTGATCAGAAGTATCTTAATGCTCTATCTAGTAAATGGTCTAATGATAGTTCTGAGATTAGCAGTTCTGTTAATGCCAATGATATTGACATTGCAGAACGTGAAGCTCTTATCAGAAATATTGCTTTGATTACCTTTGAACCCGACTCTGCTGAATTCAAAAGAGATGAGTTGGAGAAAAACTATGAGCTGATGGATAACTTCATTAAGAATGCAAAAATTCTCAATGGTATGGTTATCAGTCTTGAGGGCAATGTTTCTCTTGATCATGGTCAAAAGAGTTCTCAGTTTTCCTATACGCTATCTCAAATGCGTGCTGATGCCGTAAAAGATTATATGGTTGCAAACGGCATCGAAGCTAGTCGTATCATTACTAAAGGTAATGGCGGTGATAAACCGTATTACGAGTTTGTAGATGCAAGCGATGAAAACTTTGCAAAGAACCGCAACGTTGTGATGTCCATCTATTCTGGTCTTAACGAATAACCGAATTTTCTTTTATCACAAGATTTACATTCATATTCCCTTTGCGCTCCCTTTCCATTTTGGAAAGGGAGTTATTTTATCATCTTTAGCAAATACTATTTTCAAAAATAACTATATTTATGTAATTAACATTTATTACTTTGAATAGTAACTTTTTTATACTCTTGAAAAGTTTACGTAATTATGCTATAATAAAATAGTTAGTATAAAAAATATTATTTTTATATATTATTTTATTAAGGAGAAAAAATGGGACTTTTTAATAGTATTATAAATTCATTAACTGATCCTGTAGATGAAAGTCAATCTAAGCCTAAGAAGGGCTTTATTGACAGTTTATTTGTTGATGAATCTATGCCTGTAGAAAAGAAACCTGGAAAAATTCGCAGTTTTATAGATAGTCTTTATGAAGATGAACCTCAAGTTAATTTTACAGATTCTGATGATGTAAATAATGCCTTTTCTAATCTATCTGGTAAAATAAAGGTTTATCAAAAAAAAATAAATATGCTTAGTATAGGAGTTAGTTCTATTTCAAATCCAGAGAACTTTTCTGGTTCACAAGAAGTAATAAACAATTACTGTGCCTTAGCTGAAAAATTCAAAGAATTAGAGCCTTATATGTCTGTTTCTGAACGTGATATAGATTCTTTTACACAGGCACAATTAGAAATAAAAATGAATGAATTTGAAAATTCATATAATAAACTAATTCCAACTGTTCAAACATTATGTTGGCTTAGCGAAACTACAAAGGCTAACCATGAAATGAAAACTCTTTATGATTCTGGTACTTTGAAAGAAATTACATACAGCAAGTTGGAAGAATTTTATGACTATATAATTCAAATAGTAAAAAATAAATCTACTTTTGAAGGATATAAAAAAGAACTTGTAGCCGAATTATTAAAGGCTGAATATAGATGGAAAATTTTAAAGTTAATGAGAGATATAGGTTCTAGGAATACTGAAATTTTAGAATCACCTTTTGCTAAATCCGGAGATTTAAAGAAATCAGAATTTGAAAGATTTTTCTTAGAAGATTTTGACTCTCTTAGACAGCAGTGTGAAAATGTTTTTGGTTTAAAAAGACAGTACATAGAAGAAGCACATATTTGTAGTAGTGAATACTTTGATAAGTTAGATAAAAAACAAGAAGCTATATTTTCAAGATTAAATCTTTTCATGATTGGAGATTTTTCAATTAGTGAAATTTTTTCTCCTTCTGGAACTGGTTTTGAAACATTAAAAGATTTTCTTTCTTTAAAGTTGGATTTAAACACTTTAAAAAGCAAGTTTAGAGAGTATATAGAAAATACACCAATACGTCGTAGGACATCTAGTGATACAAAACGTAAGGCTTCGGACGATGATAGGGGTTGCAAAAAAAGAAATGAGTGAGATTTCTCATTTCTTTTTTTGTATTTATATTTTTACATAACTGCATTTTCTGTTTCTGAAGTTTTTGGTGCTTCTGCTTCTCCTTCAACATCTTCAGTACTAATATGTGTATTTTGATATCTTTGCATTCCTGTTCCTGATGGGATTAACTTACCAATAATAACATTTTCTTTTAATCCTATTAGGTTATCTACTTTTCCTTTTATTGCTGCTTCTGTTAGTACTTTTGTTGTTTCTTGGAATGATGCTGCTGATAAGAAACTTTCTGTTGCTAAAGATGCTTTTGTAATTCCAAGTAGTATTCTCTTTCCTTTAGCTGGTCTTTTTCCTTCTTCTTTTAATTTATTATTTATTTCTTCTAATTCATTCATATCTACTAGAGAACCTGGAAGAAGTGTACTATCTCCAGTATCTTCAATTCTTACTCTCTTAAGCATTTGTCTTGCAATTACTTCAATATGTTTATCATTTATATCAACACCTTGGTTTCTATAAACTTTTTGTATTTCTTGAACTAGATATTCATGAACTCCATCAGGTCCTTTTATTGTTAATATTTCATTAGGATTTATTGAACCTTCTGTGATTGGATCACCAATCTCTACTTCATCACCATCTGATACACATAATTTAGAACCAAATGGTATTGAATATGTTTTACTATTATCTTTTGAAGTAACAGTAACTTGTTTCTTCTTCTTTTCTTCAGAAACTTTTACTTTTCCTGCTATTTCAGTGATTATAGCTAATCCCTTTGGTTTACGAGCTTCAAATAGCTCCTCAACTCTAGGAAGACCTTGTGTGATATCTGCAACACCTGCAACACCACCTGAGTGAATAGTTCTCATTGTAAGCTGTGTACCAGGCTCACCAATTGATTGTGCTGCTATTGTTCCTATTGATTCTCCAATATTTACTCTTTCTCTTGTTGCCATACTCATACCATAACATTTTGCACATACTCCATGTTTTGTTTTACAATTTAATGGTGAACGTACTTTTACTTTTTCTATTCCTAAGTCAACTATTTTATTTGCTACTGGCTCACTTATCATAGTATCTTTATCACATAGTACTTCTCCTGTTTCAGGATTTACTATATCCTCTAGTGGATATCTACCAATTAATCTTTCTTGTAATTTTTCAATTACTTGATTTCCATCTTTAATTGCATAAACTTCAAGACCTTCGTTAGTTCCACAATCATCTTCTCTAACAATTATATCTTGAGAAACATCAACTAATCTTCTTGTTAAATATCCAGAGTCTGCTGTTCTTAAAGCAGTATCAGAAAGTCCTTTACGTGCACCGTGAGCAGAAATGAAGTATTCTAGTGAATCTAGTCCTTCACGGAATGATGACTTAATAGGAATCTCAACTGTTTTACCAGTTGTACTTGCCATAAGTCCTCTCATACCTGCAACTTGTCTTAACTGGCTTATGTTACCACGAGCACCTGATTTTGACATCATAAATATTGGGTTTAAATCATCAAAGTTATTTTGCATTGCATCTGCAACATCATCTGTTGTCTTTTCCCAAATCTTAATTACGTTGTTGTAACGCTCACTATCTGTAATAAGACCACGTGCATATTGTTTAGTAACATTTTCAACTTGTTTTTCACCTTCTAATAATAAATCTTTTTTAGCATCTGGTACTTTAACATCATCTATTGATACTGTCATACCAGCTGTTGTACAGTATTTATATCCTGTTGATTTAATATAGTCTAGAAGTTCAGCTGTTCTGTCTAGTCCGTGTACATATATACATTTATCAATTATTTGTTTTAATTGTTTTTTAGCAACTGTAAAGTTTATTTCTAGTTCAAATTTATTCTTTTTATTAGATCTATCTACAAATCCTAAATCCTGTGGTATACCTTTATTATAAATAATTCTACCAACTGTTGTTTCTACAAAGCCATGAGCTATTTCTTTTCCTTCTTCATCATATTCTGCCATTCTAACATGTACTTTTGCATGAACACCTAAGTCATGATTTGCATATGCCATCTCAGCTTCATCTGTTGATGAGAAATAGTTTCCAGCTCCTCTTGTTCCCTTTTTGTCTATTTCTTCTTCAGAATCATTTGGATCTGCTTCAACATCCATTGTTAGATAGTATGCACCTAATATCATATCTTGTGATGGTTCTGTTATTGGTGCACCATCTGTTGGTTTTAAAAGGTTATTTGTTGAAAGCATTAAATATCTAGCTTCTGCTTGTGCTTCTGGTGATAATGGTAAGTGAATAGCCATTTGGTCACCATCAAAGTCTGCGTTAAATGCTGTACAAACTAATGGATGTAATTTTATTGCTCTACCTTCTACTAAAACTGGTTCAAATGCTTGAATTCCAAGTCTATGTAGTGTTGGAGCACGGTTTAGCATAACTGGATGGTCTTTGATTACATCTTCTAATACTTCCCAAACAGCTGGGTCTAATCTTTCAACCATTCTCTTTGCATTCTTTATATTATGTGCTAAATTTCTTGAAACTAATTCCTTCATAACAAATGGTTTGAATAATTCAACTGCCATTTCCTTTGGAACACCACATTGATATATTTTTAGTTCTGGTCCTACAACGATAACAGAACGTCCTGAATAGTCAACACGTTTTCCAAGTAGGTTTTGACGGAATCTTCCTTGTTTTCCTTTAAGCATATCTGATAATGATTTTAAAGGTCTTCCACCAGCACCTGTTACTGGTCTTCCACGTCTTCCATTATCTATTAGGGCATCAACAGATTCTTGTAACATACGTTTTTCATTTCTTACAATAATTTCTGGTGCTCCTAATTCTAGTAATCTCTTTAATCTGTTATTTCTATTTATAACTCTTCTATATAAGTCATTTAAATCAGATGTTGCAAATCTTCCACCATCTAATTGAACCATTGGTCTTAAATCTGGTGGAATTACTGGTATAACATTCATTACCATCCATTCTGGTTTGTTTCCTGATGTTTTAAATGCTTCTATAGTATCTAATCTTTTTATTAATTTTGCCTTCTTTTGTTCACTGGCTTTTTCTAGTTCTTTAGTTAGCTTATCAGCTAATTTTTCTACATCAATTTCTTCAAGAAGTTTTCTTAATGCTTCTGCTCCCATTTCTGCTTTAAAAGAACCATATCCATATTTTTCTTCTGCTTCATGATATTCTTTTTCATTTAATATCTGGCATTTTGAAAGTCCACTAGTACCTTTATCTGTAACGATGTATGATGCAAAATATACAACTTTTTCAACAGCTCTTGGAGAAATATCTAACATTAAAGCTATTCTGTTTGGTATTCCTTTAAAATACCAAATATGAGCTACTGGTGCTGCTAATTCAATATGTCCCATTCTTTCTCTTCTTACTTTTGATTTTGTAACTTCAACACCACATCTATCACAAACAACGCCCTTGTATCTTATTCTCTTATATTTTCCACAATGGCATTCCCAGTCTTTTATTGGTCCAAATATTCTTTCACAAAATAGACCATCTTTTTCTGGTTTTAAGGTTCTGTAATTGATAGTCTCAGGCTTTTTTACTTCACCTTTAGACCATTCTCTTATTCTTTCATCTGATGCTAATCCTATTTGAATCTTACTTAAAAATTCTAATTCGTCCACTCTTACAAGCCCCCTATTATAATATTTTGTGTTTCTATCTTTGATTGTTAGATTTTCTTTGCTGTACAATTCTATGATGAATCTAACAATCTTTATAGAAACTATTTAATTATTCTTCATAATCATCGAATGTATCTGCACCCGGATCATAATCATCAATTAGCTCACTTTCGTCAGCAATTAACTCATCATCTGTTGTATCTGTTATATCTTCAAAAATTTCATCGCTTTCATCTTCTGATTCGCTGTTTTCATCTGTTTCTGTGTAACCATCATTTAATTCATCTTCAAGAACAACATTTTCTTCTTGAGGTTTTGTATCATTTATAGCATTAAAATCAACACCATCTTCGATATTTTCTTTTAATTCTATTTCTGAGTCATTGTCTGTAAATAATCTTATGTCTAATCCTAAAGATTGTAATTCTTTTACAAGAACTTTAAATCCTTCTGGTACACCTGGTTTTGGAATGTTTTCACCTTTTACGATTGCTTCATATGTTTTAACACGTCCAACAATATCATCTGATTTTGTTGTTATCATTTCTTGAAGTGTATATGCTGCACCATAAGCTTCTAGTGCCCAAACTTCCATTTCACCAAATCTTTGTCCACCAAATTGTGCTTTACCACCAAGAGGTTGTTGTGTAACTAATGAGTATGGTCCAGTTGAACGAGCATGTATTTTATCATCTACTAAGTGATGTAGTTTTAACATATACATAACACCTACTGTTACTGGATGTTCAAATGCATCTCCTGTTCTTCCATCATATATAGTTGTTTTTCCATCTTCTCTTAGTCCTGCTTGTTTTAATAATTCTTGAATTTCGTGGTCTTTAGCACCATCAAATACTGGTGTTTCAACCTTCCATCCTAATGCTCTTGCGGCCATTCCTAAGTGAACTTCTAGAACTTGACCCAAATTCATACGAGAAGGTACACCCATTGGGTTAAGTACGATATCTACTGGTGTTCCGTCTGGTAAGAAAGGCATATCTTCTTCTGGAAGAATTCTTGATATAACACCTTTATTTCCGTGACGTCCCGACATTTTATCTCCAACTGATATCTTTCTCTTTGTTGCAATATAACATCTAATTACTTGATTTACTCCAGGGCCTAATTCGTCTGAATTTTCTCTAGTAAATACTTTTACATCAACTACTGTTCCTGCTTCTCCATGTGGAACTTTTAAAGATGTATCTCTTACTTCTCTAGATTTTTCACCAAATATAGCTCTTAATAATCTTTCTTCAGCAGTAAGTTCAGTTTCTCCTTTTGGAGTAACTTTTCCTACTAGGATATCTCCTGATCTTACTTCTGCACCTATTCTTATAATACCGTCTTCATCTAGGTCTTTTAGAACATCTTCTCCGACATTTGGTATATCACGAGTAATTTCTTCTGGTCCTAGCTTTGTATCACGGCATTCGCAATTATATTCTTCAATATGAATTGATGTATAAACATCTTCTTTTACTAATCTTTCACTAAGCAAAATAGCATCCTCGAAGTTATAACCTTCCCAAGTTGAGAAAGCTATAAGGGCATTTCTTCCAAGTGCCATTTCTCCGCCATCTGTTGCAGGTCCATCAGCTATTGTCTGTCCTGCTTTAACCTTTTCTCCAAGTTCAACTATTGGTCTTTGATTTATACAAGTTCCACCATTAGTTCTCTTGAATTTTAATAGTCTATATCTTGTTGTTTCGTTTTTCTTATTTCTGATAATAATTTCATCACCTGAAACTTTATCTACAATTCCATCTTCTTTAGCAACTACTGTTATTCCTGAATCTTTAGCTGCTCTATATTCCATACCTGTTCCAACTATTGGAGCTTCTGGTTTTAGAAGTGGAACTGCTTGTCTTTGCATGTTTGATCCCATTAGAGAACGCTTAACATCATCGTGCTCTAAGAATGGTATCATTGCTGCAGCAACTGAAACAAGTTCTTTTGGTGATACTTCAATATAATCAACTTGGTCTGCTGGTACTTCTTTGAATTCAGTTACTTGTCTTACTTTAATCTTTTTATTTACAAATTTACCATTTTTGTCTATTGGCTCTGTTGCTTGACCAATTGTATATCTATCTTCTTTATCTGCTGATAAATAATCAACTTGGTCTGTTAGTTTTCCAGTTTTCTTATCAACTTTTCTATATGGAGTTTCAACAAATCCATATTCATTTATTCTAGCAAAAGAACATAGTGCTGATATAAGTCCAATGTTTGGTCCTTCTGGAGATTCGACTGGGCATAGTCTTCCATAGTGAGTATAGTGAATATCTCTAACTTCGAATCCAGCTCTTTCTCTTGTTAATCCTCCAGGTCCTAATGCTGAAATTCTTCTTTTATGTGTAAGCTCTGATAATGGGTTTGTTTGATCCATAAATTGTGATAATTGTGAGCTTCCAAAGAATTCTCTTATTGCTGATGAAATTGGTTTTGTGTTAATTAAAGCTTGTGGAGTTATTGAATCTAAGTCTTGAATTGTCATTCTCTCACGTACAACTCTTTCTAATCTTGCTAAACCAATTCTAAATTGGTTTTGTAATAACTCTCCAACGCATCTAATACGTCTATTTCCTAAATGGTCTATATCATCTATTTTTCCTAATCCATGATATAAATTTAGTAAATAGCTTATTGAACCTATAATATCTTCGTTTGTGATATTTTTTGGTACTAATTCATCTTTTCTATTTTTTAATTCATCGTGTAATTTCTCTTTTGGAGTTTTATCTAGTATATCTTTTAGGGCTAAATAATTTACTAGTTCTTTTATTTTTAAATCACTTATATCAATGTCAACAAATTTGCTTATATCAACTGTTCCATTTCCTATAACTGTGATTTTACTTTCTCCACATTTAATATACACACTGTTAATTCCAGAGTTTTGTATTTCCCATGCTTTATCTTCTGAAATTACTTCATCTTTTTCTACTAATATCTCCCCTGTCTCTGGGTTAGATATTGTGTCAGCTGCTGTTTGTCCTGTTATTCTATCTGCTAAGCAAAGCTTATTATTAAATTTGTGTCTTCCTACTTTTGCTAAATCATATCTTTTGGGATCAAAGAATAATCTATCAAATAATGTTTTAGCTGCTTCTACAGTTGGTAATTCTCCAGGTCTTAACTTCTTATATATTTCTACTAAAGAGTCTTTTGTTGTTTTTATTGGATCTTTTTCTATTGTAGATTTTAGTAATTGTTCATCTCCAAATAGGGCTAATATTTGGTCATCACTTTCTAATCCAATAGTTCTTAATAATGTTGTTATTGGTATTTTTCTTGTTCTATCAACTCTTACATAGAATACATCATTATTATCTGTTTCATATTCAAGCCATGCTCCACGTAATGGCATAACTGTTGATGTATAAAGTTTCTTTCCTGTTTTTGTGTCTAAGCTTTCTGCATAATAACAGCTTGGAGAACGAACTAATTGGCTAACTACAACTCTTTCTGCACCATTTATGATAAATGTTCCAGTATCAGTCATAATTGGAAAATCGCCAAGATAGATTTCTTGTTCTTTTATTTCTCCTGTCTCTTTGTTAAATAATCTTACTTTTACATGTAATTTAGTTGAGTATGTAGCATCTCTTTCTTTTGCTTCTTCTACTGTGTATTTTGTCTTTTCGTCCATATGGTAGTCTAAAAATTCTAATACTAGATTTTCTGAATAATCTACTATTGGTGAAACTTCTCTTAGTACTTCACCTAGACCTTCTTCTATGAACCAGTTGTATGAATCTTTCTGTACCTTTATTAGGTTAGGCATTTCGATAAAGTCGCCTATTTTAGAGAAAGATTTACGGATTGTCTTGTCGTGCTTTACATCTTTTACTTCTACCAAAGTAATACCTCCTTATAAACTTACATTTAAGCAGATTTTAAGGTGTATATTATTTTTGTAAGAAGTCCTTCTTGACATATAGCTTTTTTTATAAAGACAAAGTTTGTCAGTTGGCAAAAAGTTTGTTTCCGCTCCAACTTTGCTTGCTATACAATCTAAATTACTGCTTTTAATTTAGACTTTATAAAATTGCTATAAGCAATTCCTCTTCTTAAAAAATTTACATAAATAAAAATAGAAGGCAAAAAAAGGTAAACCGATTTAATAATCGATTTTACCTTTTTCATATTATTTAAATTATTTCACGTTTACCGAATTTAACATCTATTAGCCCTCTAGATTTTTATTCGTACAAAATATACTCATTTAATTATACTAAAAAGGCTTGTGCTTGTCAACAGTTTTTCGGAATTTTTTCCAACTTTTTAAGAATTTTTTTGTTCTTTTAGTAAATTTTATATTTTAGTTTTTTATATTGATATTTTTTATATGATTTATATAAAATTTATCTTTTACATATATTTCTATCACATCAAACCTCATATCTCTATTTTCCAATTTATTTATATAAATGTAGTATTTACTTGCATTTAAAATATGTTTTTGCTTTCTTTTATCTACGGCATCTATTGGATGCCCATAGTTTGCATTTTTCCTAGTCTTTACCTCAATAAAAACTATTTCATTTTTATCTAACGCAATAATATCTATCTCACCTTGTCTACATCTAAAATTCTTTACTAATAATTTATATCCGTTTTTTATTAGATATTGTGTTGCAATTTCTTCTCCTGTTTTTCCTAATATATGTCTTTCATACATCTTATATATTTATCTCCTGGCAGGCTTTCTGCAAATCCATCAATTTCAAGCATAAACAATATTTCATTAACTTCGCTTATACTTTTATTTACTCTTTTTGAAATCTCATCTACTGTTTGTGGTATGGCACATAAATTATCATATACTTCTTTAAATTTTTCATCTACATTACGTTTTGCTTTTTCTTCATTTCCTAATAAATCAAGTACATCTTGAACAGACATTACTAGGTTAGCTCCTTCTTGTAATAATTTATTAGTTCCATAACTATTTTTCTGAGTAATATTTCCTGGAATACAAGCAACCTCCTTTTTCTGCTTTATTCCATACCTCGCAGTTATTGTACTTCCGCTTCTGTATTTTGCTTCTATAACTAATATCAGATCAGCTAATCCACTAATTATTCTGTTCCTTCTAGGAAATCTACTCATGTCTATATCTTCATCTGGTTCCCACTCACTTAAAATTAGTCCACCATTTTGTATTATTTTCTCTGCTAATACTTTATTTTCTGGTGGATATATTTTATTCAGTCCAGATGCAATTACTGCTATGGTTTTACCATCTTCATACATAGAACTGATGTGAGCTGATGTATCAATTCCCACTGCTAAACCACTTACAATACATATTCCCATTTTGGAGAGTTCTCTTGCAAATCTTTCTGTCTGGCTTTTTCCATACTCTGTACATTGTCTTGAGCCAACAATTGCAACTGTTCTTTTATTTAATAACTCTATATTTCCTTCAGTATAAAGTGTTTTAGGATAATCTTTTATTTTTAATAATTTACTTGGATAGTTTTTATTTGTATACTTTATTGTTTTTATACTGATTATTTTAATCCAGCTTTTATACGTGTTGGATTATCCTCCTTTCTTTTTTATTTATATTAAAAATTTTAATGCTCGCTTTATATTTTATAACAGAACTATTTGATACTAACTTTATTTTGTTTTAAAAGTTGTATTTCTTATCTAAGCTTCTATATTGTATAGCCTCTGCTATATGTCTTTTTTCAATATTGCTTGTACCTTCTAAATCTGCTATTGTTCTTGCTACTTTTAAAATTTTACTGTGTGCTCTAGCACTAAGTCCCAATTTTTCATAAGCTATCTTTAATAATTCTTTACTTTCATCATCTATTTTGCAATATTTTTCACATTGTCCTGAACTAAGTTGAGCATTTGAAAATATCTCCTCATTTTTATATCTATTTTCTTGAATTTTCCTTGCCTTACTTACTCTTTCTTTTATCTGACTTGATGTTTCTGGCACTACCACACCTAATTTATCATAGCTTATTCTTTGAACTTCAATTTGAATATCAATTCTATCTAAAAGCGGTCCACTAAGTTTGTTTAAATATCTTTTAATATCATTTGGAGTACAATTACAATGCTTATAACTTGATCCATAGTAGCCACAAGGACATGGATTCATTGATGCAACTAACATAAAATTGCAAGGATACGTAAGTGTCTGCCCTATTCTACTAATAGTAACTTGTCTATCTTCCAATGGTCCTCTTAGGACTTCTAAAGTGTTTTTATCAAATTCAGCAATTTCATCTAAGAATAACACACCGTTATGTGCTAAACTTATTTCTCCGGGTTTTGGAATTTTTCCACCGCCAATTAAAGCAGATGGTGTTATTGTATGATGTGGACTTCTAAAAGGTCTTGATATAATAATATTTTCATTAACTTTTAATGTTCCAGCAATACTATGAATTTTAGTTGTTTCTAATGATTCTTCAAAGTTTAAGTCTGGAAGTATTGTATTTAATCTTTGTGCTAACATAGTTTTTCCGTGCTCCTGGACTGCCTATAAGTAAAATGTTGTGTCCTCCAGCAGCAGAAATTTCCAATGCTCTTTTTACATTTTCTTGTCCCTTAACATCTGCAAAATCTATGTCATATTTATTTTGTTTTTTATTTACTTCTTCCCAAGTCATTTTCATTTGTTTCAAAGTAGCTTTATCTTCTAAATACTGAACAATTTGATTTAGACTTTCTGCTCCTAATATCTTTATTCCACTAATGAGTGCTACTTCTTGCAAATTTTCTCTAGGAATTATTATTTCTTTTATTCCTAGCTTTTTTGCTTCAATACAAATTGGCAAAATTCCATTTATAGTATTTATCCTTCCATCTAAAGATAATTCTCCAACAAAAGCTATGTTTTCAATTCTCTTATTAGGCCTAAGTTTACCCATCCCATAAAGCACTCCTATCGCTATTGGTAAGTCAAGATATGAGCCTTCTTTCCTTATGTCTGCCGGTGCAAGATTTACTAAAATTCGTTTGCTAAAAAGTTCATAACCAGAATTTTTAATTGCAGTCCTTACTCTTTCTTTTGATTCTCTTATACTCACATCTGGAAGTCCTACAATTTCCCATTCAGGCAGTCCGCTTGAAACATCTACTTGCACATCAATAACATATCCCTCTAATCCTTTAAGGGACATACTTTTTATTATTGAAAGCAATATTTCTCCTTTCTATTTAGTTTTATTAAATATTTTTTTGAAATTTGTAATTAGAAATAATTACTTAAGAACTAATTTTTTAATTCTTTATTGATTTAATTTACTTTTTGTAAATTTAATAATCTTTTGATTTTGTAAAAATGAAACTCTCAATAATTATACTTCCATAATTTGTTAATGTCAAGAAAAATCGTATTACATTTTTCGACATTTTTTTGCAAAGTTTGTTTGGTTAAGTGAAAATTGGCTGGTGCTCCTGCACCAGCCTTTATTTTTTAATCTATTGTTGTACTTGTTCTTCCTGTTCCTATTACATCTTCTTGAAGTGATCTCCATGTATTACATCCAATTATTCCATCAACTGCTAATCCTTCTCTTTGTTGATATCTTCTTACTGCATTTTGTGTTCTTGTTCCAAATACTCCGTCTAATCCTCCTGTTTCAAATCCTAGTGTATTTAAATCATCCTGTGCTATTAAAACATATGAGCCTCTTGAACCTAATGCTATTTGTGGATATCCACCTGTTGAACAAGCCGGATTTCCGCCTTCTTTTGTCAAAATGTACCCATGTAGGAGTTAATACTTTTGGTTCTACATATGACCATACTCCTGAGCTTCTTGCACTATTATATAGACTATTCCTTGTACTGTCATTAAGTGTTTGACCTGCATCAAAAGCAAGACCTGCATAATGTTGCGAAAAGGTTCCATGTCCTCCTTCCCAAGGTCTTTTAAATGCAAATCCAACTGGTATTGGCCCTCCAAAGATGTATCTTTGACTATTCCATGATGTCATTGCTCTTTTTTCTGTCCATAGAGTTTGACTTTTGCTAGAACCTCTAAACTCTCTTACTGTTAAAGTTCTGTTAGTTACATAAGGCATTGCCTCTGCTTCTCCTCTATAGTATGTCTCCATACGATTTGTGTCATTATTATAAACTTTTATCTTTGCCATAAAACTTCCTCCATTATATTATAATTATGCGGTTTGTTTTCATTTTGTTATAAATTTGCAAAATTAGTTTTTATAAAATTTTATCTTAAATAATAATTGCAAATTTTATTGCATAAAATAATTTAATTTGAAAATACTATTTATATATTGTTTTGAGAAAGGATTTTATTATGGCAAAAATAACCGAAATTGAATTACAAAATTTAAGACATTTTATAATTGCAGCAAATACTTGCAATAGCAAGCTTACTGCATACGCAAGTGCTGTTGTTGATCCACAAATAAAGCAATTGCTTACTAAAGCTGCTCAAGATAGTTTAAATGAGAAACAAACCTTAATGACATTTTTTAATAGCTAAATTAAAGAAAGGATATAATTTTATGGATGAAAAAACGATGATAAATGATATTTTAGAAGAAACAAAATCTAAACTTTGTAAATATCAGACTGCAATTTCTGAAACTGAAAATATAGAACTTAGGCAAACATTAAAGCAACTAAGAGATAATATTGAAAGCTTTCAATACGAACTTTTCAAAGTTGCATGTTCTAAAGGATACTATACTCCTTCTGAAGTCGCTAATGCAAAGGAACTTCAAAAGGTAAAAAAAGAAGTTGAAAATCTATAGTGATATTTTTTTGTCGCAATTATAAAGATACACCTATGTCTAGAATAATCTTTATTTTGATTATCTAAACATTGGTGTATTTTGATTTTAATATTATATAAATATTTATGTAATCTTTGACAATTTTTCAGTCTTTAAGCATTTTAGTTATATACATATCTTTGTGGATTTATTGCTACTCCATTATATCTCATTTCAAAATGTAAGTGATTTCCTGATGATATACCAGTAGAACCAACTTTTGCAATAACTTGTCCTTGTGCTACTTGTTCCCCTGTTCTACAATTTACTTCACTACAGTGTCCATATAGTATAACTAGCGAAGATGTTGATTGTACAACAACAACGTTACCATATCCAGAATAACCGTGACCTGCACCATTACCTGAAAATATTACTGTTCCAGCTGCAGCAGCTTTTATAGCTGTACCTTTTGGAGCTGCTATATCTAATCCTTTATGATTATCTCTCCATCTTAAGCCATATCTAGATGTTATAGTTCCACTAATTGGTCTTATAAGTGTTACTCCTAAATCAGTAGGAACACTTGCTTCATTATATATTTGTGTACCTATATTTTTATAAACACTTGTATAAACTATTTTCTTTTCATATAGTTCATTAACACAAGTATCTACTTCCTTAAAATCTGCTTTTGCTAGTTCATATTTTTCAACTATCCCTAAGTCTTTAGCATTCGCACTATTTTTATTTTTTAATTGATTAACTACATCTTCCGCTTCTGCAAAAGATTTTAAATATACTTTTTCAGTATTTTCATCTGTTACAGCATAAAACTTATAATATGGTGTTCCTGAAGATGTTACTTTTTCAAATATTTCATCATCATTTGTCTCAACATTTCTTTTTAGTAAACAAGCTGTATAAATAGGTAAATCTTTTACCTCAACAAAAGCGACGTCATCACCGTTCCCTGATGAAATATAGTTATTTATTCTCTTTTGTAGGTTTATTTTATCTCTGGTATATCCTATTATTTCACCATTTAAGCTTACGCTATAAGTTTGTTTATATGTTAATTCTATAATTCCTACTATAATTAATGCGGCGATGGTTAGTATTACAAATAATTTTATTATTGTTCTTAGTCCTATTACTACTTTTTTTATTTTATTTATGATACCGTACCTCCATTTCTTGCATATATTTATACCATAAAATAAATAACTTGTCCAGTCAATATTTTAATTCTTAATAACTAATTTGTCAAATTTGTTATTGATGTAGTTTTCTAGCTTTATCATAAATTCATTTGACTTTATTTCTTTTTTTGCTACCATGTCTAATCCTTTTTCCCAACTTGCTGTTAATTTTGGGTTAAGCATATCTGGCATTGACATATGTACTATATCATATATGTATTCTCCCTTTTTAGTTGGAGTAATTATTTGCGTTTTTGTGTTGATTTCAATATATTTTATCTTTTCTAATTTCTTAATTATTTCTGCTCTAGTAGCACTCGTGCCAATACCAGCACCTTTAATTTGCTCTCTTAACTCTTCATCTTCTATTAGCTTTCCGGCATTCTCCATCGCTAAAATCATTGATCCAGAGTTGTATCTATTAGGAGGAGTTGTTTCGGATTCCTTTATTTCATAATTTTTAACCTTTAAAACTTCATCTTTTTTTACATTAAAATCAATTAGTTCTTTTTTATCCGCATCGTTATCCACATCTTGTCCATTTTTTGTGGATTCTTTTTGCCTTTTTAATACTTCCAAATAACCTTTTTTTACACAAACTTTTGAACTTGCATAAAACTTTTCACCCTCTACATCTATTGTTATATTTAGCTTATTAAATTCCGCTGGAGGATAAAAAATTGCCAAAAATCTTTTTACAATTAAATTATAAACTTTCTTTTGTAGTTCTGGTAATTTATCTAAATTCTCATATCCCTGTCCTGTTGGAGTAATTGCATAGTGGTCAGTTATTTTGCTATCATTTACGTATTTTGTTTTTAAGAGATTAGTCGAATATTTCTCATCTTTCATTTGCTTAATAAAACCTTGCACTTCTTGGTCTTTATACCCTCTAGCAATTCCATTTAAGTTATTTGTAATAACTTTAGCTACTGCAGTTGACAACACTCTTGCATCAGTTCTTGGATAAGTTACTAATTTTTTCTCATAAAGATTTTGAATTATTTCAAGAGTTTCATCAGGCTTAATTTTAAATCTTTTTGTACATTCATTTTGAATTTCAGCAAGGTTGAATAGCAATGGTGCATTTTCCTTTTGTTTAGATTTTTTTACATCTTGGGCTACTACTTTTTTACCAGACAAACTTGTAATAAAATCTTTTGCATCATTTTTTTTCTTAAATCCTGTTTCATTATAAAGTTTAGCTGATTGCCACATTTTTGAACTTTCTGAAACTTTCCACTCGGCAATCAAACCATTTTCTTGTTCATCAGACTTTAAAAATTCTCCTGATATTTTATAAAATGGAACTTTAACAAAATTTCTAATTTCTCTTTCTCTTTCAACAACCATCCCCAAAACGCAAGTCATTACTCGACCTACGGAAATGGAAGCTCTTTCTTCTCCAATAGATTTTGCTAATCTTCTTCCATAAATTATAGATAGCATTCTTGAAAAATTGATTCCTATCAAATAATCCTCTTTAGCTCTTAAATAGGCACTATCTGATAAACTATCATATTCTGATAAAGGCTTAGCTTCTTTTATTCCTCTTTTAATTTCTTCCTCTGTTTGCGAATCAATCCATATTCTTCTTTTATCTTTTCCTTGCACATTTATCTCTTGATCAACTAATCTATATATATACTCACCTTCGCGCCCAGAGTCAGTTGCTACATATATTGAATCTACATCTTCTCTTGTTATCTGACTTCTAATTATCTCATATTGTTTTTCTACGCCTTTAATTACTTCATACTTCCACTCTTTTGGAATAAAAGGCAATGTATCTAATCTCCAAAATTTAAGATTTTCATCGTATTTCTCTGGATAACTCATTGTTATTAAATGACCCACACACCAAGTAATTATCCAATCTTTTGACTCGATATATCCATTTTTTCTTTGTCCATTTTCTCCTATGACCTTAGCAAACTCCATTGCTACTGAAGGTTTTTCTGTTATTAATAATTTTTTACTCATGCAATTACTTATATCATATATTCAAATTAGTGTCAAAAGTGTAAATTTTATTATTTTTATATCATTTTTTATAAACAAAAATATTGAAAATTCTTTTATCCGGTATTATTTATTTATAAATTTTATAATCTATTCATAGTCACATTATTTTTAGCATTTAATTTCATAATTTGAGAATATTAATTCAGTGGATTTGAAAACTTTTTTTGGATTTATTGTTCTAATTAATTTACCAATTTCATATCTATAAAACTTTGAACCATATACATAATTTGATCTTTTTGAATCTATCATAGAAATACTAAATTTTGTTTTTTTCAATTGGTTTAGAATACCAACAAATTTTTCGTGATCAAAAAAATATTTAGTGTATAGTAGTGGTTTTTGATCAATATTATCATCTTCTGGCAAATATGGTGGATCACAATAAATATAAGAATTGTTTAATATTTTTTCTTCTTTTAATTTATCAAATAATTCAGTATATTTTAAATTATGAAATTCTACTTTTTGAATTAATTTTGATGCTTTTAATAAACAATCACAATCAAAGCTTATCTTTTCTTTTTTTCCAAAAGGAACATTAAATTTTCCACTTAAGTTTTCCCTATATACTCCATTGAATCCAGCCTTCATCAAGAATAAAAAATAAACTGCATTTATTTTATTTTTTTCACAATTAAATTTTTCTCTTATTTGATAGTAATATTCTTCTTTTTTTGTTAAACTACCAGAGTCATTATATTTATTTTCAATTTTTTTTATATTTTCAACTATAAATTCAGAATCATTTTTCAATAGCAAATAAAAATCTATAATATTCTTGTTTAAGTCATTAACAATAATTCTTTTGAAATTAAAACATTCAATATTATTTAATAAATTAAGCATTACCACTCCGAGATCCTAGAAAAGGTTCTACATAAATTTCCTTTTCTTTATCAAATATATTTAATAATTCATTTAATAATTTCTTTTTAGAACCTGCCCATCTAAATGGAGCAGAAATAACTTTATCTTTCATTTGTATAATCATTTAATTCCTATCCTTTATTTCAATATCATATAAATAAAATCTTGCTCTTGTAAGTCCTACATACTTAAAATTATATTCTGAATTTTCATTATGCAAATATAAAATAATATTTGACTCAAGTCCTTTATATTCAGAGACTTTAAATATTCCTATAAATTCATCATTTTTATAGTTAATCTCGTTTTTATTTTTAAAATCAAATCCTACACTAATTATCTCATCATAAATATCATCATCAATAATTATGTTTATAAAACACTTTGGTACTTTATCTCTATAAATAAGATTTGATATAGCATTATTAATATATCTAATAGCTTGATTTTCATTATTTAAACTACTCATTATAGGATCAGGACCATCTACTTGATTTGAAAATGATGTTTCTCCTAATGAAGTTCTATTTTTTGCCCAATCATATATATTTTTAGTATTTCTTAAATTTTCCGTTAATATATAAGGTTTAGATTCAATAATAAAATTATTTAAAACATCTTTTAAATTATTATTATATAAATTTTGTTCGTCATCATAAAACACGTAAAACTCACTCGACTTATCCTCATATAATAAAGTTCTTATAAAAATTGCCTCCTCTGGTGAAAAATCTTGTGCTTCATCAATAATAATGACTCCATATTTTTTTACCTTAGATATATCAATTCTATTTATATCTCTTTCACCAATTTGGTCTAATAATTCATCAAAACATATAATGGATAAATTACTATTTTCTATATTATTAACTTGCCTAAAATATTCTGCTAAGTACTTGCTCTTACTTAATAATAAAGTTTCTCTTTTTTCTATTAAAGCACGTTTTAAAGCCATCTTATATGCAATCCAAGACTTTCCAGTTCCAGCAGCTCCCTTCATAGCAAATACTTTGTAATTTTCTAGTAAATTGATTATATTGTCTTGTACTTCATTAATCTTTTCTAATTCACTATTTTTATATTCAATCAATGCTCCTTTAGATGCTTCAATTGCATATACCCTCTTTAACATATCACATAGTTTTTTTCTTGATTCTGAAGTAAATAAGTCTTCAACATATGAATTATGATTTTCCCAATATAAAAATGCTTGTTTAATACATCTTTCTAAATTATTATTCATATCATTTATATCTATTGTAATATCTTTTACTTGATTAAAATTTACTTCAACATCTTCTTTCATTTCATACATAGGAAACGCAGACATAAAGCCATATACACCTTTATAATCAATATTATATGTAGCTTCATATAATTCTAAAAAATATCTCATACTATTTTCTGCTTGCTGAAAAGAAGAAATATCTTTGATTATAGTATCTCCATTTGAATTATAAACTATATATTTATCATTTTCATGAACATATTTAGTTCCACCTTTTACTTCAACACATAAAAAGCCTTTTGCTCTATCAACAATTATAAAATCTGCTTCTGAATTTATCCTTTTACCAGTTTGATCTTTAGAATACCATGTAACAGAATAAAAAACTTCATAATTATCAGACAATTGATTTTTTAATGCATAGTACAATTTTTCTTCTGAAATAGTATTAAACTTAAATACAAATTTAGGATGCATTATTGCCATATTAGACTTCCTCCCAAAAATTCAATATATTAGTTTTCCCGTCAGATGATTTATACCCATACAAGTATCTTCTGCTTAAATCTTTATTAAAATGTTCACATGCTACTTCATCTATATATGTACATACACAGCAACTTCCATTCGTAGTATTCATACATAATGGATCAAAAGCACATATTTCATTATCTTTATAAACATCTTTTAATATTTTATGTAAATCTTTTTCAAAAGACTGAGTTAAAGCTCCTAAAACAGCTCCTTCATTTGATTTACAATATATAAAAATTGAACATGTATTTAGGAATATAATTTCGCTTAAAGAACTTTTATCCATTCCACAGTATTTACTTAAAGTATTAATAAACATATGTGAAATAGTATGTAATATGTTATATATACTTTTAGTATATAAATTTGTCATATTTCCATTTTCTATATCAATTTCTTCAAATTTTTTTATCAAATGTGCATCTACATACGTTTTTTCTAAAAACCATCTGCTTAATTCTTCATCACTTAAATCTTTAAATACAAATTGTTTATATGTATTTTTTAGGTATTCATATACCGCTCTTTTATCAATATCAATTATTATTCCTTCTGTTTTTTCTCTTATATTATAAAAGGCTGGCACTCCCATGTTCTCACTATGAAATGATTTTAATATTAGAGGTTCCTGTTTATCTATTCGCATTTCATCTGCAGCTTGATATTTTCTAGTATATCCATAGGCTGTATTTATTATTTCAATGTCTGATACTGAACCAATTTCTTTTATTTTTAATTTATTAATTATATCGTATACATCTTTTTCATCATTAATCTGATTTTTATCTTTAAGAAATTCTATAGTTTTAATATGATTAGATATCATTTTTCTCTTGATAGTATTATATTCTAGTAATCTATATAAAACATCTTCATCAGAGTTGTTTTTTATACTATCATTTTTTATTATTTCATATAATGATTCAAAAATATCTTTATTATTTTTTTCTTCAACTTTATAATCATTATTAATAATCTTTTTTGATCTCTCTTCAAATTCTGCTTGACTTATTTTTTCAACATATCTATCTATTATTAATTCTCGTCCTTCATCTATACTACATAATTTTGCCTCCAAATTTTCTGTAAGCTTAATAGTGGTTATAATTCTAGGAAAAAATACTTTAGGGTCAGTTGCATTTACTAATGTGCAAGTGTTCCCACATTTACATCTTTTAGCTTTTATTTTTATTATATTACCTTTTTTATTAACAAAACCATCCTTAATGTGAGCAAAATATTTCAATTCTTTTGGATCTACTTGGTATTCATCAAAAGAATACATTTCACCGCAAGAGCATATCCATACACGGTTATATTGATTCATTGCTTTGCCTTTTCCATTACAATCACAACGCATATTAATAATATCTTTACTATCAACATATTTTTTATCATTAAGTTTTAAAAATTTTATATTACCACATTGTGGACAATAAAATAATCTAGGAAAAATATAACCGCAAATTTGAGTTCCTTCAACTTTAGGATCGATTTCACAAAATTTTACTCTTTCTCTATATTCTGGATTATTTACTAAATTTTTTAACTCATTATCTATATCAACCTTGTCATTATTTTCACTATAAAAATTTGTTAAATCTGGGATTATTTGACTAACTATTTTAGGATAATATATATCATTTTTATTTATTTCTCTTGATTTCCAATAACCAATTTTTAATATTTTTTTATCTGCATTTTTACTAAAACTAGAGTCACTTGCACTGCTTGTATAAGTTATACAACTTCCAGGAAGTGCACTATATAAAGATTGACTTTCACTTCTCTTCATTTTCATTACCTCCAAACTGTAATCCAATATCATAATTAACATCAACATCTCTTAAACTTGTCATTGCGCTAAATCCATACTCAGTAAATTCCTTTATATGACTTTTTAATTGTTTATTAACAGTATTGTATGTCCTAAGACTATTATGTAATCTTCCAATTGTATTTAGAAATTCATCTTTTAAACCTGCTTTAAATTTGGCATGAACAGAATTGCTCATATCTATTTCTTTACAATTATATATATCAAAAAGCTTATCTAAAAAGTCTGAAACGTTTTCTCTATTGATATTACCATTATTAAAGAAAAAAGAATCTACTTCTCCTAATGTTTCATACTTTTTACTATCTTTTACACTATAGTAATGTTTTAACAGGCTTATAAATATACCTGGAAATGTTCTATACATAGCTATTGTTGATTTAGAATTTAATCTTGTCTCATCAATTAAATAATCTTTATAATTATGCATCATATTAAAATATTTTAAAAATGAAACGTCCCTGTTTCTTGCAAGTCTAATTATATCAACTACCAGTCCAGTATATGTTCTTCCTACTCTTGAGTAAGATTGAATATATTCTGCGGTATTACTTGGAATTCCATAGAAAAAAATATTATTAAAATCTTTGGAATCAACTCCATGTGAAATAGTACTGGTTGCTAATATAAGGTTATCCGCATCCATTTTGTTTCTGTTACTTGTCATAGAATTTAAAGCTTCTTTTATTTGTGAGAAATCTTCATCACCTGTCATCCTTACAATATTGAAATTTGCATCTGGAGTATCTTTCATTCTTCCATAATTTGCTTGCTGTTCAAAGGTGTTTCTTAATTTATTATTATCATTTTTTGATCTAAAATAGATAATAGATGTCCAATAATAAAAAACCATTTCTTTAAATTCTTCATCAGTCATTTCATATTTATATGAATACTTATTTGGATTAGTATACATTTCATAAAGAAGTAATCTTAAAGTTGATACTGCATATTCAATTCTTGCATTAATTGAATCTCCAAAAGGAGCAAATCCAACAATTATTCTTGTTATATCATCTTCTGATAATTTTGAATAAAAGTTTTCTCCACTTGAGTATGTACTTGGTGAAGGGAATATTCTACAATCTTTATTATATAACTCTTTAACTAAATAATCTGCTCCAGATATTGTTGCTGTAGCACCAATATATTTAACTTTTTTTCTATGTTTTTCATCAATTAAATTACTCATATAATAATTTAATAATGATTCATAATGTGATGAAAATACACCTAAGCTCTCTTTTAACAGATGCACTTCATCTTGTATAAATAATGTTGGAGCTAAAGAAGGTTTTTGATTTTTGTAGATGTCTTCCATAGAATCTTGAATATTGCAGGTACATCTTGAATTGTGCGAAAATCCATGTGTTGCACATCTATATCTTGATCCTCCCAAAATATTTCTAAATCCGTCATTTAAACTTATAGTGGCTAATTTATCTACTGTACTTATTAAAACTGTTGGAAGGAATCTGTAAATTTCATTATCAACAATATATAAAGGTAAAACTTTACCGCATTTAGTGCACTTATGTTCTAGTACTTTGGATGTAAAATTATATACTACATCAATTTTTTCACCACATTCTGGACATTTATCCACTAATATATATTCTTTTTTATGTTCATATTTAGCAACTTCATCTTCTTTTATAACATTAGGAGTATTACTTGAACCAACAAAATATCCCAAAGTAAATATAGGTGTATCTTTTATTTCCTCTGTTTGTTTTAATATCTTATTTGCCATTAATATTACTTCTAATGTTCTTTCTAATTGTTGTATTGATAATAGACGCAATGGATATTTAATTATAGTGTTTACACCATAATTCTTACCTATAAATCTATCATAAAAGGCAGATAAAATGACTGTTCCTAAAAAGGCTTCCGTTTTTCCACCACCAGTTGGAAAATATATTATTTCTGCTACGCTATGGTCTTTATAATTGTATATTTCCGATTCTAAATAGTCTTTGTTTTCATTGTATGCAATGTCTGAGATCATAGAGGTAATAAATACTATTTGAAATAATCTCCAACTAGGAAATTTTTTTTCAAATGTTTTATTCATACATATAAATGCTTTTTTCATAGGTTCAAATTCTGGATCTTCCAAAATTTGAATTCCCATTTCAAATCTTCGTATTTCTTGTTTAAATTTCCTTAAATCATCTTCATAATCCTTGTCATCTATATTTTGTGAACTAATGGTTTCATAATAATCATTCATTCCTTTAAGAATAATTTTTAGATTTTCTATTGGATTTTGTTGTAGATTTTTTAAACTTGTATTATCAGCATATTCATCTTTTGTAATTAATCTTTTTTCAATAAATTGCGGTACATTTTTTGTTACAATTTTTCCATTCTCAAATTCTGCTGATAGCCATTCACCTTTAGTAACTACTTTAGAATTTACTTTATATGATTTTTCAAAATTGTCTAACTCAATTTCTTCAAATTTTGCTCCATTTCTTGGTTCTATCTGAAATCCAACATTAAATAATGCTGTAGCATATTTCTTATTTTCAAAATCATTAGCTTTATAGTCCTGTCCCTTTTCTGTAATATTTTCTAATACTACTGTAACCACGCTTTTGCCTTCTTCATTACTTTTTTTACATTCTAAATACGCATCGAATTCCCATTTTGGTATTGAATGCATAATTTGATTATCAGAATCTCCTAAATGTGTTTTTATATATTTTTCAAATTTTTCTTTAGAGCTTAAAATACTCTTTTGGATATCTCTAGTATCATAAAAAACAGAATCATTAAAGTCTAATTTTTGAATTGCACTATTTAATCTATCAGAAATATCGATTTTACCCTTTTCCAACAATTCTTTTTTTGATATTACAATATTATTCCATATATTATTAATAGATATTTTTTTATATTTTAAAATAAATTGAGTATTTTCATAATCATCACTATTATCAACTTCTTCTTGTGGATCTGAATCATCAAATTTTCTTTTTTCTTTTTCTATTTCTTGTTTTTCAAGATATTCTCTTTGTTCTTCATAAGTAGGTAATACATTATAATATAAGTTACCACTAAAATCTATTTTAAAATCTCCAGTAATATCATTGTTAATAAAAAACTGCACTTTAACAATTGGGATACTTGTATATCTAGTTTCTTCATCATTTTGTATATTTGAATCTAATATTCCTATTACAATTTTTTCAGTTGGTCTCATATTATATATATAATCACTATTTTCACCTTCACCACTTAATTCTTTTAAGTATTTTGCTGTTAAATTTTTACAAAAGTTCTGATATTTTTGATTTTCTTTTTCCATTTTATTTTATTCTCCTATAATTTTTAAAAAATCAGATATTAAATTTTTTTCTTTTATATCGTCAATTACGATCAATGTATCTCGTGCTCTTGAACAAGCAACATATATATTTTTCAAAAATCTTATGAATTCTGCTTTTATAGCTCTTTTATTATTCTTTAGCTTTTCTAAATCATTAAATTCAAATTCTTCTTCTCTAGATTTTTTTAACATCTTTGTCCCAAAAATTATAACTGCTTTAAAGTCCAATCCTATTGACTTTCCTATTGTTCCAACTCTTATACCATCTTTTTTTAAATTCGAATCTCTAAAATTACAAATTTCTATCCCTTTATTTCTTAACTCTTTTTCTACATAATTTACAATATTGCATCTTTCTCCCCATGGTGATACTAATAGTATTTCATTTGGTGTATATAATTTTTCATTGAGTATCATCATAATATTGTCAATAATTATTTTAGCTTCTGCTTTATCACTATCAGTCTTGATATATCTAGGCGCTTCATTACCAATGCGAATTGGATTTCCTATATTAAACTTTAATTCTTCATCATTAATTTTTAGTCCAAATAATTTTATATAAGATTGAATTCTACTTAGCATTCTGTTGAGAGTTTTTACAATTATGTCTGTGTTTCTATAATTTCGATCAAATACTATTTTTTGAAAGTTATACTTTCCAATATAAAAATCTGTTGTTTCATTATTGTCTATTATTTCATCATCATCTTCTTCTTGTTCTTTTTCATTATTAAACTGTAACTGCTGATAATAATCGCCAGCCATTACCATATATTTATTACGGTCTAAACAAGCTATTAATGATTCTATCCACTCTTCATTTAATTGTTGCATCTCATCAATAAAAAAGCCGCCATACTTTTTCTTAATTTTACCATTACGAGTCATTTCCACAAACATTTTTCTTCTTGTATTAAATGTCTCTGCTGTGGTTTTTCCTCTAAAACTACTATAATTTAATTCTATAAATTTATCAAATGTAATTACTTTTAGATTACTAATCATTTTTCCAGTATTACTTGCTTGTATTCTAATATCATCCGCTAATTTATTATTAAAACATATTATTAAAAATTCTTTATCTTGATTTGCTTTTGCAACTTCATAAGCTTTTGCTAATAACATAATTGTTTTTCCGCTTCCTGCAACAGCTTTTATATATGTTCTAGTATTCATTCTAGTTAATACTGATTTTTGGTTTCCATCTAATTCATATGCATCCAAAGGCTTAAATTCTATATTTGAGCTACGATTTGAAACATCTATACTTTTAGAATTAACATATTGTGGTATTAGCATTTGTTTTATACCATAATCCTTATTCTCATCTACTACAATTGAATTATTTCGTTTTATTTCTTCTTGTAAAGCTTCTATAAAAATATTATCATCTACTACAAATAAATTTTTTCGTCCACTATTCTCAATACCTTTGTTTAGTAAAAGATACTTTTCTTTATCATTATTAGAATTTATAATATAATATTTTTTATATCCTATGTTCAAATTAATACCATCATTAGTTAACATTGAAGAATTAGAAAGTAGTTTATATGTATCATCTTCAGACAAAAGAGATCTCTTGAACTCATCTAAATATTTTTTATTAGAAAAGAAATCATTTTCGCAACATACAAAAGATATAACACCATAATTCTTCATTATTATAAAATTGTTATTACTAAATGATTTTCCAGAATAAGTATTAACTAGTGAGTTCATATATACTTCGATATCAAAATCTGCTTTTCTTAATTTTTCTAATAAACTATTTTCTACATTATTTTCACTTGCTACATCATAGAATGGCTTAATTATTATTTTATGATTAAAATATTTTTCTAATATATTCAAATGTTTTGGTGCTATTAAAGTGATTCTTTCAGTAAATTTTTCGGAAAGAACTCTTTCAAAATCAATTGAAACTGTATCTTCAGGTATCTTAGATAAAGCTACAAATTTATCATTTCTTTCTATAGCTTTCCACCTTGAATGTATCACTTTATCTGGATTGGAAATATAAATAATATCATTAATTTGAAATGGAACTTTATCAGCTTTTAATTTTAATCTGGTTTCACCTATCATATTTCTTTTTATTCTATAAATATAACTATTCATTTTATTTTTTCCTTACTAATTTACTTCTGTTAATATATCTATTAATGATTCATATGAATCTACTACATCATACTTAACATTGTCTTTGCATATTGCTTTAAAATGTTTTCTTGCACATTCTATTTTTGCTTTTTCAACTCCTCTTAACTCTGTAGTTTTCATACTTCCTTTGGTTTCAGCTATAAAATAAACATATTTAAAATCTTTATTGTCTAAAACAATTGCCCAGTCTGGGTTATAATTTCCAACAGGAGTTGGTATTTTAAAACCGCTTGGGAGTTTTGCATATACAGTTACCTCTCCATTTTCTAAATCTTTTGCAAAGTCTCTTTCTCTATCTGAGTCCGTTATTAAAAAATCATATATATGTTTCTTAACCTTAAATGCGTTATCTCCAATTCTTCCATCAATATTATTTATTGTAAATATTTCATTATCATATCTATCACCAGTTTTATTATAAGTAATACCATCAATAATTGTTGTTGCCTTTTCTTCATTTATGAGATTACTTGCTCTTCTTATAAATTCTTCAGGATTATATTGATACTTAGCAAACACTTTAGGTTCTATTTTAGAAAGTATTTCTACTATTGTATGTCTTGTTAATCCGGTATCTTTTGCAATACTTCCTATTAAATCGTATTTTGTAGTTACTGGTACAAAATCATCATATACTTCAGTTTTAGTACCTGTTGTTTTCATAGCCATCTCATTTTTCAACTGTTCTGCTGTCATGCCTTCATTTTGAGTTCCTTGTGTTATTTTTACCTTCTTTTTTGTTATTTTCAAAAGAGTATTTAGTTTTGCAACTGCTTTGTCTATTAGTTCCTGAGAATTAAAATCAACTTCATAAATTGTTTTAATATTTATTTTATTCCATAAGTCTTGAAATTCTTTTTTATTAAAATTATCATTCGGCTTTAATTCTCTTATGTTTTTCTTTCCAGCATTTTCAATAGGAATTTCTGTATTAGCATATAAATTACTTATTAATCTTTTATATTCTTCTTGAACATCTTTAAGGAATTCTGGGACCTCAATACTATGATTTGCAATATCTTCTTTTAATTTTTCTGTAATTTCCAGATTTTCAGTTATATAATTTAAATTCTTAAAACTCTGATATATTTTCGAAACAGCTATATCATCTAATACTTTGGTTATTCCATTTATATTGGTTAAATTCTTGCCTTTAAAATCATCAAAAGAAAATGTATCTTTGATATTTCTTGATAAGTTTTCTGCAATTTCTCTTTGTAATGATTTTGCGAAAGAGTCATAGCTTTCACTTGCAATAACTGTTAGATTATTTATATCAAAGAAATCATCTTCTAATGTGTTATAATCCATTCTATCACCATCATTATTTACACATATACGAAGTCCTCTACCAATTTCTTGTCTTTTACTAATTTCTGAATTACTTTTCTTTAATGTACATATTTGAAATATATTTGGATTGTCCCATCCTTCTCTTAATGCAGAATGTGAAAAGATAAATCTAACAGGTTCTTCTAAAGAAAGTAGCCTTTCTTTGTCTTTCATAATTAAATCATAAGCATCTTCATCAGAGCTTGTTCCCTCTTTTTTGTCATCTATTTTTGAGTCAATATATACTAATTCATCTTCTGTTTGTCCTTTTGAAGCTTTTTTATCTATTGAAAAATATCCACTATGAACTTTTTTATCTCTTAAGTAATCTAAATATTTTTTATAGTCATCATCTATAAAGTTATAATATTCATTGTAAATATTATTATATTCTTCTTCAAATATTTTTGCGTATTCTCCGTTATGTGCTATTTTATTTTCATCATAAACTTTATATTTTACAACTTCATCTATAAAGAATAAAGATAATACTTTAATTCCTTTTTTATAATACTCTCTTTCTTTTTCAAAATGAGATTTTATAGTTTCCCTAATCTGAATTCTCGGCATATAATCTTCTTCTGAATTTCCTATAACTTGTCCTGTAATAAGTTCTTTTCCGTTGGTAAATGTAACTTTATCATATTGTGGATTTGTAGCATCTATATTTTCTACTACATATCCTCTGTATTGTTCTAACTCGCCTGATAAATCAAATAATCTAGCGTTCTTTTTTATTATTTTTCTTACCTTTTTTGTCCCTGTCGATGATTTTACTTCCATTTCTATTCTTGCAACAGGTTCGGATTCACTTATTTTTACTCCTTCTAGATATAAATACGCACTCTCTGATTTGTCGTTTAATATTTCTATTCCTTTTACATTTATCTTTTTTACAAGTTTTTGATTATAGGCATCTACTGCATCTAGCCTATATATCATATTGTATTTAAAGTTTTCTTTATGAGTAGCAGAATATCTTAATATAAATAACGGATTAAAAACTTTTAATTTACTTTCCGCATTGCCCATTTTTTGTGGCTCATCTACTATCAAAATAGGATTTGTTGAACTTATAACATCGATAGGTCTTCTTGATTGTAACTGATCTAATGGTTCATATATTAGCCTTTTGGCAATTGATTTTGCATTAGGATCAAAATTAAATGCTTGATAATTTATAATCATCGCTTGAATACGGCTATCCTCTGCAAAATTTTTTATATTAGAAATATTAGATGAATCATTTGAATTATATACAAAATAACTTATTTTCTTTCCATAACTTTCTTGAAAATGGTCTTCTGTTATTTGAAAAGATTTTAATACGCCTTCTCTAATTGCAATACTTGGAGTCATAACAATAAATTTACTCCAACCATAGGCCTTATTAAGTTCATACATCGTTTTTATATAAGTATACGTCTTTCCCGTCCCAGTTTCCATTTCAATAGAATAATTCGTTGTCCCCGCATCATCTGTATAATCTAAATTATTTTGTTTTTGAACCTTTTGTATATTTTCTCTAATTTCACTAGTAGTCAATTCTAGCTTTTTATTTCCAAATGATATAATATCTTCGATTTCAGATTCTTGCCAGTTAGTAATATCTCTTGCTTTTTTTCTTCTTCCTATCAAATCTCTTCTTAATCCTTTAGTTTGCCCTTCAAAACATTTTACAACTGCTTGAGCAGCATCTTCTTGATATTGTTGTTTTTTGAATTTTAATTTCATTGATTTCAACTCCTATATTACATGAATTTCAGTCTCTGGAGATAGTTTTTTAATTTTCTCATAAGCATTTATTTTTTCGCTATCATTTCTAAATGAACTTTCTCTAAATACAACTCTTAAAGGTTTTTCCTCACATATTTCATTCAAAATATTAATATTTATTTTATTATCAAAACAAGCAACTAAACTATTTTCTGCTACAAAATAAACTTTATTATTTAATATATACTTTTCTTCAATACTTAAATCTAAATTAAGTCCCAAATTTAATATTACTTGAGTTAATAAGTCTTCGGGAGTTCTATCCTCTTTTATATTAGTTTCAAACATATTAAGTTGTTCTTGTTTTAATTTAGATGGCTCATAATATACATCCTTCATATTTGAAGAATCTATTTTATAAACTCTAAAGCCATTTAGAGAAGATAAATTAAATTCTTTTTTTATTCTATTAAATGATAATCTAATTCGCTCTTTTGTAATTTCTGAAATGTTAGTAGGAAGACCTTTAGATTTTAAATATTTAATTGCGGCTTCAGTTATTTTCTTTTCTTTATTTGTTTGTGAATCCTTAGGATCTAACGGTTGTGCAACTTGCACTAAAATATATTTTCTGTTACCATTATCTTGTGCATTTAATTCCATGACTGCTTCGGCTGTTGAACCAGAACCTGCAAAAAAATCTAAAATAATCATATCTTTGTCATTGCAATTTGCAATTAGTGTTTTTAACAATTCCCTTGGCTTTGGATTTGAAAAAGGTGTTATATCCATATTAAATAGATTTTTTAAGTAATCAGTATCTTTTCTAGTTTGCATTTTAAAATATGCTTTCAATACATCTAACCTATCATCTGTTATATATGTTTTTTTATTAGGTAAAATATCATCATTATCTGGAAATAAAATTAAATCTTCTTTAATCCACTGATTCCAAGTTTCTATACTACATCTCCAACCACTTTTAGGGGTCAGACAAGGCTTCATAGTTTTAGGATTCATTCTAATATCTTTTGAACCACCTCTTTGTGGATCATCAATTGGACCTATTCTATAAATGCCTTTCTTATCAGCATATCTATAATTTGAAATATTGTCATCATTTAGTTGGTTATCTAAATAAAATTTTTTTAAATTTTCTTGAATTAAAGAATAATTGTCTTTTCCTTCATCAAGAATTTGTTGAAGTTTTGAATATAATGGATTCTTTATTCCATATCCGGCTAATTTTGATTTATCAAAATTTTTAACATATACTAAGCAATACTCATGTGCTGTTGAAACTATATAAGGATCATTTTTAGGTGTACCATCAATTACCATTTGAGCAATAAAATTCGTTTCTCCAAAAATTTCATCACATATTTTTCTTAAATTATCAACTTCATTATCATCAATAGAAATGAATATAATTCCATCTTCAGTTAGTAAATTTCTGGCAAGCTTTATTCTTGGATAAATCATTGATAGCCAATTGCTATGATATCTACCGCATGATTGTTGATTACTTACTAATTTATTTCCATTGTCATCTATTTGACCTGAACTTTCTAGTTCAATTTTTTCTGATGTAAAATATTTGTCATGAAAAATAAAATCTTTTCCTGTATTGTATGGTGGATCAATATATATCATTTTTATTTCATTTACATATGATTGTTGCAAAATTTTCAATGCATCTAAATTTTCTCCTTCAATAAAAATGTTTTTTGACGTATCAAAATTAATAGATTCCTTTATAATTGGTCTTAATGTATTTCGAGATTGCGTATTAGCAGTTAGTAATGCTTTTTTCTTACCTGGCCATGTTAACTGATACCTTTCTTTATTTCCCTCTACAATATCATTTGATAATTCTTGTTTTAATAATTCATAATTAATCTTTTTTCCATTCTCCGTTTCTGTTATTACATTAGGAAATAATTTTCCAACATTGTTAATGTTTTCTGCGATTATATCTTTAGATTTCATATCTAATTTATTTATTTTGTTATTCTCCATTATTTTTCAACTCCTCAATTTCTTTTCTTTTTTTTATTATCTCTTCATTATATTGTACTTTTATATTGAATTGCTTTTCTGAACGGATTTTACCTTCTAATCTTTTTATTTCACTTTCTAGCTTATGTATTTCATTTTGTTTTTGAATTTCATTATCTAAATCTTTTATTGATTGATCTATATTGGTTATTGTTTTTACAATGTTGATATATATTATTTCCATATTTAAAGCATTAAAGTTAAAAGATATTTCATTATTCCAATCACTAAAATATATTTCTTCGTTATATTTTATTGCATACTGAAATTCATTTTCATATTTAATGAAAAATAGTATAGGATATGGAATATTCTTTGTTATTATTTTTATTATGTTTTTGCAATTATATTTTTCTTTTAATTCCAACTCAAATGTTTCAATCTCTTCTACATCTTCAGTCTTTTGAATATTTATAGTATCTTCTGAAATTTTATATTTCCAATATATTTTACTTAATCTATTAATAAATTCCTCTTTAATTGAATTTGATATATTCACTTTTTCATAAAATACTTTTTTGGGTATAAATTTATCAACTATACATGATTTAGGTAAATCTATCATTATACGATTACTACAAATGCTATAAGTTCAAAATCTTCTAATCCTTTAATATCATTTTGTAGCACTGTAGTTCCTCCTTTTCTAAACAAACTATCAATATCACTTTCTTCTTTTACACTTATTATTGATTCAATACTTTCATTAAGCAGTTTTGAATATTTCTCCATATTGTTTCCATCATCAGTTATCTCGTTAAAATATTCATAAGCGTCTTTTATTGGTTCTTTATTTCCTTTACAAACATATCTTAATAAATCCAATGTATTCTTTACATTCAAATGATTTGATACTACTTGTCCATTTTCATTTATATATACAATATAAAATGGATGTAACTGATTTGTATTTTCTATGTTTACTTTTGAATTTATATTTTTTAATATAAATATTACTCCTTTTGATATTCCTTTTTCTTCATCTGCTTTTACAACAGAATGAAGTCCATTAGCAACATAATCAAGATTTCCATTTTTATTTATATATTCTAGTAAATCCATTCTAAAATCATTTAGTCCCAAATCAGTAATTGAAATTCCTGTATTCATATCTTCCAAATCAACAACTTCTTCTTTTAATTTTTGTAATTGAGATTTTCTATATTCCATATCTGCCCCTTGATTTGTAAGTACATTATCATCTCCTGTTGCTGAAATATCTAACATGTACATTCTATTTTCTACTCTATTTTTTAGATTGATATAGTCGTCAAGATTCATATTAGGCCAAAAATTTACCAATTGAATAGCTTTATTATTAGAGCCAATTCTATCAATTCTGCCAAATCTTTGAATTATTCTAACTGGATTCCAATGTATATCATAATTTATTAAATAATCGCAATCTTGTAAGTTTTGTCCTTCTGAAATACAATCTGTTGCAATAAGAATATCTATATTATCGTTTGCATTTTCTCCTAATACTGTATTTCTATGTTTTGATATTGGAGAAAAATTAACTAAAAGATTATTAAAATCTTTATTTATATTAAGTGTGCATTTGTTACTTCCTGAACCGGTTACCAAAGCAGTATTAAGTCCGTATTCCATTTTAATAACTTTGCTAACATTCTCATAAATATAATCAGCAGTGTCTGCAAATGCACTGAATATAACTATTTTTTTATTATCACTATTGATAGGATTTTCAATTTTGTTTCTAATTGTATTTACAAGTTCCTTAAGTTTTAAATCATTATTAGGTTGTATCCTCTCAAATTCACTTAATAATTCATTAAGAATAGCTTGATCTGCTTTTAAATCTTCTTTCCATCCAATTGTATTCATATCTTTTAAATTTATTTTTACTTTATCACCAATTGAATGCTGCTCTTCAAGTTCATTTTCTATCTCTTCATCATCTTCTTCATAAAAAACATCATCATCATCATTCAATATATTATTTCCGCTTTTTTCAAAGTATTCTATTGATTCAATTCTACTATTTATTAGTTTTAAAATTTTATTTAATGTAATCCTAAATGAATCTACAGAACTTTCCAATCGTTTTAGTAAATTAACTCTCATTAATATTTGCAAACTTTTTTCACGATCACTCTGTTTTAATGTAGCTTGTCCTCCTTTAACAGAGGTATCATAAATTTTCTCATATTTAGCCAAACATCCAGGTAAAATATAATCAAAAGGAGTATAAGCGCACATATTTAATTTAGACAGCATACTATAAATAGTTTCTATTGAATAAAAATTATCTAGATTAGTTAATTCTGCTGTTAAATTAATTGGTTTTAATCTAGTAGGAAATTTACCAATTTTATTTATGTCATAGAATTTCTCTATATGTTTCCTACTTCTGGCAATCGTTACACTATCAAGCAATTTGAAGAAATCAAAATCTTTATTTAATTCTTGTAACAGATTATTTGGCGTTCTTTCTTCTACTGGAAGTTTTGACCATTTATTAAATACTGCTTGGGCATTTCTTAAAATTGTGTCTATAGATTTAGTATTACTAATTTTATTATCAACTATATCTGTTTTTCCCTCATAAGCTAAAGCTAACTGATTTTTTAAATCTAAAAATTTATTATTTACAGGTGTAGCAGATAACATCAGCACCTTAGTTTTTGTTCCTTTTTTTATAACATCATTCAATAGTCTAGTATAACGTGTTTCTCTATCATTACGTGCACTATTATTTCTAAAATTATGAGATTCGTCTATTACAACTAAATCATAATTTTCCCAGTATACTCTACTTAAATCTTTACCATTAGATATTCCGGATTTTCTTGATAAATCTGTATGAAACAAGACATCATAACTAAAGCGATCCTCCTTTAATATATTATCTTTATAATTACTATTATATGTATTCCAGTTCTCTGCTAGTTTTTTAGGACATAAAACGAGAACACTTTTATTTCTATTTTGATAATATTTTATAACTGCTAAAGCTGTATATGTTTTGCCTAATCCTACACTATCTGCTAAAATGCATCCATTATATTTTTCTAATTTATTTATAATTCCTAATACAGCATCCTTTTGAAAATCATATAGAGTATTCCATATTATAGATTTTTTAAAACCAACTTTTTCATTCGCTAAATTATCTTCTGATATATCTATTAAAAACTCATTAAAAATATTATATAAAATGACATAATAGATAAATTCTGGTGAGTTTTCTATATATAAATTTGATATATAATCAACGACTTCATCTGTTACATCAGCTAATAGTTCTTTATTATTCCATATTTCATTAAATGAATTTAAATAACTTTTGGTAATGTCATAATCATTGTCTATTTTTGTGATTGGATTAAAAATTGTATTATCTTTTTGATAACCTAATCCTACTGATGAAAATTCATCTACATTTAAGTATGTAATTTTATTATTTATATTCATAAATTTTTGAATTGGATTATCATTTATATTACTTTTAAATTTTGCTTTTTCTTTAATCCAATTAGCACATTCTCTAGCTATTGCTTTTCCATTTAATTTATTTTTTAATTTTATTTCAAACTCAGAACCAACGATGCTTTTTTCTCTTTTTAAAGAATCAATTTTAAACAATCTTTCTTGCTTTTCTTCTTTTTCTTTTTTTATAAAAGTGGGATTTGTAAATATAAAATTAAATTCTTCTATTTTACTTAATTGTTGCTTTAATTCTTCATAACTATACATAGAAAAAACTGCTGATGCTATATAACATTTATCTTTTGGTTTTATTTCTTCTTTTAAGTCATCTCCAAATTTTTCAATTTTATTATTAATTACCCTCATTACTATCCTCTAATTAAAATATAATTATTTTGTATTATTTATATCACAAGTTTTATTTTTTCTCAACAAAAATCCACAATATTCTCCATTTTTCGCTAAATAGTCCTTATTTTATATTTATACAAATAATTTCAACGTTTTCTTCTAAATATTTTTTGCATACTCAACACAGTTTTCTAAGCATTCTACTTTAACTTTATCTCTAGGAAATAATTGGTTTTCTTCTGAAACATAGTTAAGATAATTCATCAGGTTAAAATCAGTAAATGGCATATATATCTTCTTTATAGTAATATTTGTCTACAAAACTTTCTCTCTTAAATAATTTTCTTTCTTAATAAACTAAGTTTGGAAATTTAAAAATACTGAAAAACTTTAAAAATAAAATCTTACCGTATCAATAGTTTTGGTTGCGGGGTAAGACTCGAACTTACAACCTTCGGGTTATGAGTAAATCCTTGAAAGTATTGGTTTACATGACTTTTGTCGGTTTTTGTTGGTATATTTGGTGTGCCCAGTTTTTTAACTTTGTAAATTTATGTGATTTTAGGTTCATTTTGGTAACCTTTGTGCCCAAATTGAGCCCAATTATGGCTATGATATTTTATTGTATCTTAGCACATAGTAAAAAATAAATTTATGGAGGTAAATAAGTATGAATAATTTTAGAGAAGTAAATGATAATGATATATTAAGTGATTGGATTTCTATTAGAGAACAAGAATCAATTGGAATTCTCAATTCTAATGATGATAAGCATTCTCTTTATTACGATGAACTCTTTGATAAAATTTTAAATAGTATTCCTAAAAGGAATCGTCAATATGTACAAAAACAATTAGATGAAATAGATAATAATTTTACAGATTATCTTGTTTATTGGACTGAAAAATATTATAGAAATGGCTTTGTAGATGGAGTGCAAATAATTATTGGATGTTTTGATAAATAAAACTAATACAGGAAGTTTTTTCTTCCTGTATTTTTCTCTGTTAATTTTTTTGAATTCTGCAGAATTCTCTGCAGAGCTCTGCAGAATTCTCTGCAGGATTTTATTTTTTTACCCAAATTGGCTTTGTGTCTGTTCCAGAATTTTCTATAAATTT
>CANRBH010000006.1 GCA_947628825.1 uncultured Clostridia bacterium
ATTAAGTGTACCCTTTTTTCTCAAAAAAATTTTTGAGAATTTTTTATTTTTCTATTGACATGTTACCGAATTACTTAATGCAGAAATTTATTTAGAAAAATGTAAATATTTTTCACTATTGCTAGCATTTATTATATAAAATTTTTACTACTTATTATAGTATACTAAAATAAGCAAAAAAGCAATATTTAAAAAATATTGCTTTAAAATTGCTTTTTTTTTCAATGCAGATAGATATATTTTATTATTCATAAAAAATATCTTATAATTTATAAATATTATTGTGTAATTTTTCCATATTTATTTTTGACAATAAAGTAACTACCATAAAAAGAATATTGCTTGATAGAAAACATATCCAAAAATATTTTATATTCTTTTCTTTTTTATAGTTTACTACAAATATATGATATAATGCAATTTCAATAACTTCATATATTATAAGAGGAATTACATAAAAATAATGGCTTCCACAATAGCATATTCTTCCTAGAAGAATTCCTATAATCAAAATATGAATTATTAAAGTTACTCCTAATATTTTGTCAATATAGCTTGCTTTTTTTTCTTTTTTTTCAAATAATAGTCCTAGAATATATGTTAGAAATAATGCTAATGACATAAAGGCTAGGAATAATAAAATAATATTTACAATTTTATTAAGACTAAAATAAGCAATTATATCAATAATTAGTAATACTATACTAATTATCTCAATTTTGTATAATTCTATTTTGCCTATTTTTAGTCTTTCAAACTTTTTATTTAATTCTTTTATATTATTTGATTTACTTTTCTTTTTAGAATTCATTTTTTTATTTTTCAAAATTATTCTTCTACCTTTTCAAACATATCTTTTCCAACACCACATAATGGGCATACCCAATCATCTGGTAAGTCTTCAAATTTTACTCCTTCTACATTTTCATCATAAATATGTCCACATACTGTACATTTGTATTTCATAGCTTTCTCCTTTTCAAAAATATTTATTTTATTTCTCATATCCTGGTTTCTTTAGTAATTTAAACATATTTGTTTTATATTTTTCAACTCCTGGTTGATTAAATGGATTAACTTCTAATAGTTCTGCTGACATTGCTACAGCTTTTTCAAAGAAATATATAAGTTCTCCAATAGATTCTTCATCTAATTTTTTTAAGTTTAATACTATATTAGGAACTCCACCTTCTGTATGAGCTGCAATTGTTCCTTCCATTGCTTTTTTATTAACAAAAGACAATGTTTTTCCTTGTAAATAATTTAGATTGTCTAAGTTATCTTCATCTAAATTTATAACTATATCAGATTTGCTTTCTTCTATGTTTATAACTGTTTCAAACATTAGTCTTCTACCTTCTTGAATATATTGTCCTAGTGAGTGTAAATCTGTTGTAAACTCTGCTCCAACTGGGAACAAACCTTTACCATCTTTTCCTTCGCTTTCTCCAAATAGTTGCTTCCACCATTCAATAAAGTAGTGCATTTTAGGTTCGTAAGCTACTAACATTTCTAAAGATTTGTCTGATTCATATAACATATTTCTTAATACTGCATATTTGTAACATTCATTATATTTTAATGAACTATCAGAATATTTATCTTCTGCAACTTGTGCGCCTTTTATAAGCTTATCAATATCTAATCCACTTGTAGCTATTGGAAGAAGTCCTACTGCTGTCAAAACAGAAAATCTTCCACCTACATCATCTGGAATTACAAAGGTTTCATATCCTTCTGAATCTGCAAGAGTTTTTAATGCTCCTTTTTTCTTATCAGTTGTAACATATATTCTTTCTCTTGCTTCTTTTAATCCATATTTATTTTCTAATATTTCTCTAAATATTCTAAAAGCTATAGCAGGTTCTGTTGTTGTTCCCGATTTTGATATTACATTTATGCTAAAATCTTTTCCTTCTAGCACTTCTATAATGTCATGTATATAATTTGCACTTAAGTTATTTCCTACATACATTACTTTTGTCTTACTCTTATCTTCTAAATAAATTGAACTATGTAATGCTTCTATAACTGCTCTTGCTCCTAAATAAGATCCTCCTATTCCTATTACTAGTAATATATCAGAATCTTTCTTTATTTTATTAGCTGATTTTTTTAATCTTGCAAATTCTTTTTTATCGTAATTTGTTGGCAAATGAAGCCAACCTAAAAATTCACTTTCATCTTTGCTTTTTTCTTCTAATTCTTTGTTTATTTCTTCAACTACATCACTATGCTCTAGTATATCTTTATCACTAATGCCTACATATTTAAAATCTGCTTTAATGTTTGGCATATTTTCCTCCTTTGATTAAGTATATTACTGAAATCTAATTACTATGTTACTATCTTCCAAACCAACGTTTCTTTATTTCTTGTGGTGTATCAATATATATTTTTTCATTGTTTAATATTTTTCTGGTATTTATTGTTGTAAGTTCATTTAGCTTATCTTCACCTATTTCTTTTTTGAATTCTTTTAATATTTCATCCATTTGTGCATAAATTGTTTCTGGTCTATGTGCATCTGTTCCTAAAAAATGTATTGCATTTGCATCTATTAGTTTTAATAAAGTTTGTTTTGATTTGTGACCATATCTTTCAATAATATTTCCATAATTAGATTGTAATAGTGCTCCTTTTTTTACCCATTCTACTGCTAAATTAGGATTTTCTTTAACTATATCGTATCTTTCAGGATGAGCTATTATAGGAGTGTATTTTGCAACAATTAAATCTTCTATTACTTGATTTAAATATATAACCTTAGAACCACTTAGTGGAAGTTCAAATAATACATATCTGCTTCCTGCTAAACTAGGTGCTACTCCATCTTCAACTAAATCAAGTAATTCATTTGTTATATAAATTTCTGCACCATTATATAAGTTAATTCCTATATTTTCTTTATTTAATTCTTCCTGTATTGCTTCAATAATATATTTTCTATTTTCCTTGTTTACATTATATTCATTTTCAATATAATGTGATGTGGTAATTATATCAGTAAATCCCGCTTTCTTAGCTTCTTTTATCATTTCTATTGTGTCTTCAATGTTTCTTGCACCATCATCAATTCCGGGAAGAATATGGTTATGTACGTCAATCATACTTTTGTTCCTTTCTAATTGACATTACTTTCATTACTTACAATTTTTAATTAATTTTCATTTTTTCTTTTTATTATATTTTCTTATTTGTTCCATTATTTCTTCTGTTTTTTTATCCTGTTCTTTATCTTCTATATTACTTTCTTTCTTTGTTTCCTTATGTCTAGTTCCTTGCTTTGATGAGCTATTAGATGCATAATAATACTTATACTCATATTTCTTAGTTGACATTTCTATCCTATTTAATACAACTCCCGCTACTTTTCCACCGATTGCTTCTATTTGTCTTTTAGAATCCTTTAATTCATCAATTTTTGTTTTTTTAGAAGATGCCACTAAAATTGTTGAATCAACAATTCTTGAGATAATTGCCGCATCTGTTACTAATAAACAAGGTGCACAGTCAAATATTATAACATCAAAAATCTTACTCAAATCTTCTAATAGTTCTTTTGTCTTTGGAGATGTTAATAATTCTGATGGATTAGGTGGTATATTTCCAGCTGGTATAATAAATAAATTATCTATTTCAGTTGGTTGTATACAATCCTTTACAGTTACATCTTTATCGGCTCCTCTACTGGTTACGCCTGACAAATAATTTGAAAGTCCAGGATATAAATCAACACTAAATATATTATGTTGTCTTGGTCTTCTCATATCAGCATCAACTATTATTACATTTTTTCCTGCTTGTGCAAAAGTTGTTGCTAAGTTTGCAACAACCCATGACTTTCCTTCTCCTTGCGCTGTGCTAGTAAATACCATTGATTGTGTATTACCTGACTTAGACATATATTGAATATTAGTTCTAAATGACCTAAATACTTCTGATACCGGTGATTTTGGATCTAACTTTGTTATTAACTCTTTTTTCATTATATTAACTCCTCCTACGTTTACTTGAATTTTCTGAAAAATCACATTGTGGTAATTCCGCTAAAACAGGTAAATTAACTGCTTTTTCTATGTCTTTTGCTGTCTTTATCGTATTATCTAACAAATTTATAATTAAAATTGTTACTATAGATAAAAACAATCCTATAGCAGCAAATATTACAGCAGTCCTTGTTGTATTTATATTGCTTGGATATGTAGGTACTTCTGCATAGTCAACAACACTTATATTATTAGTCTTATAAGTTGCTTTTACTGCATCTGAAAATATATCTGCTAACTTATTAGTTATTGTAGTAGCTAAATAAGGATCTGTATTAGTAACAGTAATATTTATCATTTGTGTACCAGTTACAGATGTTATATCAACTTGAGATTTTAAACTAGCTTCATTTATATTATTTATGTTATCGTTTTCTAATTCTTCTATAACTTTTCTTATTACAGTTGAACTTTTTGCCAATTCTCTATATGTTGCTAGTAAACTATTGTTTATAGTAACTTCTGATGATGTTATACTTCCTGATCCATCATTTCCTACTTGAGTACCAACTTCTCCGTAATTAATTGTGTTATTTACATCATCAGATGGGCTTCCTGGTGCTAAAATCATAGATGCTCTCGCAGTATATTTAGGTGTAACTAATATCTTACTATAAACAATACCTAATATGCATAAAATTATTGTTATAGTAATTATAATAAATCTTTTACTCCAAAATAAATTTAATGTTTCTTTTAAGTCAAATTCCTCTTCCATTTTTTCATCCTTTCATCTTTGAATCTTTTGTTTATTACATACTATAATTTTAACATAGTAATTTTTTTGTTGCAATACAATCTTGATAATTAATTTAAAATAGATTTGTTTTCTTTAGCATCTCCATATTTTCCAGTTAAAACTTTATACAAAATAGGTATCCTCTTCTCAATAAGAATTGCTAATAATATGCAAAAAATCAAAATAATTATTTGGCTAAGTATATATTCTACCCCCCCCACAAACAATGGTGTCTTTGGGAATAATTTAAATAATAATTTTCTTAAAATAGTCAAATAACTTTCGTGAAAATAAAATATAAATAATGAATATTTTGATATATTTAATATAAAATTACTGTGAATATTAAATGCAATTCTTATAAATACAATTATTCCTAATATACTTAATAATCTATTTATTAAATAGCTAAAATATAAGTTTTTCATAAAATATGCAATTATTATTCCTATTGCATATGGTAAAAGTAAATAAATCATTTTTATTTTTTTGATACTTATAATATGAAAATCATATTTTACTAAATAATAACCTAATATGAAAAATACAATCATATCTAATGATAAAAAATTAATAGGTAATAGATATATTACTGTTATTATCAGTAATATAGTTTTTGGAAATTTATCAACAGCTTTCTTTATAATTTTTGAAAATATATTCATTAAAAATAAATCTCTAATAAACCATAGTGGATATAATATTGGATATCCTGTTTTAAATCCTAAAAAAGCATCTATAAAATCTATAAAACTCCATTTTGAAATTATATATTCCTCATTTGAAAAATACTGTTGCAAAGCTGGAATTTTTTGTGCTAAGGTGTAAAAAATTATCCAAAAAAGATTAAGAATTAAATATGGAATAAGCAATGATTTTACTTTCTTTTTCATATTCTCTTTCCAATTAAATTCTCTTTTATACAATAATATTGAAGATAGTAAAATAAAACCAGGTACTGAACACCAAACTATTATTTTTGAAATAATATATCTAATACTTTCTAACCATATTGGAAGTTCTACTACAACATTTCCAGTAGAAAAATTTATATTTTCTACATAAGCATGGATACCTATGACCATAATTGCAAATATTAGTTTAACTATATATATACAATCAGATTCTTCTTTATTTATCTTATACTCTTTTTTTATTGATTCATCCATATTTATTACATTTTTCCTTCTAATATTATAATTTTAACTTAAAATTTTATATCATAAAATGATGTAAAAGTCAATCAATATTATGTTTATATTTCAAAAAAAGAACCTACTTTTGTAAGTTCTTTTTCTAGATTTATTTAAACATTTTCTTATATCTTATATATGAATAAATTCCTATTATTATAATTAAAAATATAGCAACATAAATTAAAATTCCATTTCCAGTTTGAGGCATCTTTTTGTCATTTACTGTTGTTAAATCTTGCACTTTTTCTATAACCTTTGGCTTTTCTTCTTCAGATTGCTGAACTTCAGGTTTCACAGGACTTGGATTTGAATTTGGTGTTTCTTGTTTTGGTGTAGTCACCTCGTTTTTAACTTGTTCTTGATCATCAACAACATTTTCATTATTTGGTTCAATATATATTGAAGATAAATCAATTGATTTAGTTTCTACACTTAAATCTGATAAATCTAAATTATCATCATTTACAACCTCTACATTTAACAATTTAACAGTAGTGAATTTTTTTTGTAAATTTTCTCTTGCTTTTAAAGTAAATGTTGCTATTTTTTCACCTTCACTTACTTTGGAAGCATCAAGAACAAACTTTTTATTATTAATTTCTGCAGACCATCCTGATGAACCAGTAAGAGTTACCGTTGAGAATACTGTTTCATCATATTGTATATTTCCAGTAATAGCTATTGGTTCTTCACTAGTAACATTATCAAAAGAGGTTAAACTTAAATTTATACTAACTTCTTTTTTAGTTTTTAAATTTGTTATATCAGTACTTAGTGTAAGTTCCAAATTTCCTTGTGCTTCCATAGCATATACTGCTGTATTAAAAAGCATAAGAAAAAGTATAACTTTGCATATTATAAAACATTTTATTATTTGATTTATTGCTTTTTTCATATTAGTCCCCTTTGGAATTATTTCAATTTTATTTACATTTTATTATACCACTTATTACTCTTTTTTTATTTCATTACCATTACTTTTATTTTACATTTTTGTAATTTTTCTACATTTAATTTACTGTAATAATATTTTCCTTACCTGAATTAAATCTTTTATATTGCTTTTTTTATCCATATTAATATCTATTGCTAAGATTTGTGCTTCACTAAGTTTTATGCTATTTACTAAATATTTTCTATATCTAATTAAGTCTTTTGCATTAACGTTTCCATCAGAATTGATATCACCATATATAACTACTGTATATTCTTTATTATCTCCTGTTTTTACAATATCTCCTGTTGACAATATATCAGTTGAGGAATTTAAAATTCTTCCATTATGAATAACTGTTGTAACATTGTTTAAAAATTTTTTTAATGAATCAACTTCTGTATTTTTTTGAATATTTTTTATAAAAGAATTCTCTATTACTATCTTTACTATATTATCAACTTTTACATCAACATAATATTGTTCTTTCTTTATTGATAACAAAAATTTAAATTCTCCATTATCATAAAATGTATGATAATCTTTTCCTTCATTATTTACTACTTTTGTTTTATTTCCATGATTAATTGTTACAGTAATTGGTCCATTAGTTTTTGTTTCCAAATCTTTATCATATTTTAATTCTATTTTAGAAATTTCTGTTTTAATTTCTTCAACTACATTATCGATATATAAATTGCTAATTTGATTTAATTTTAATATTCTAAGCTTATTTATATAATTTCGACTTTGATTTACTGTTTGCATATCTTTATTGTAAATATCTTTTGATTTTTGAATAAGAAATGTTATAGTATCTATTTTTGTTTCTAGTTTATTATACTTATCAATAGTAGTATTTATACTATCTTTAATTGAATCGTTTGTAATTGTATCTTCTAATATATAATTTGACAATACCTTTATATATTTTTCTGATAAGTTATCCAATTGTAGAATTAAGCTTTCTAATTGTGCCTTTTCGATTTCTCCAAGGTTATAATCACTATATTCATTTAGTATTGATTGGATAAGCTTATATTGCTTATCATAACATTCCATTAAAGTATCTTTTCCAACTAATAATTCATTGTTTATTAAATTATTTAACTCACCAGATAATGAATTATAACTATCTAGTACTGTTTGATTTTGAAACACTATTTCATTATCAACTTTTATTTTATTTAATGATTCCAAAATTTCTTTCGGAGTTATTATAATATTATCTTGTATATATATTTTAGCAAATTCTTGCGCCCATTTTGCTAAATATTGTGAATGTAGTGCTTTAGAATTTATAAGACCTGTTTTAATAGGATTTTCTTCATCAAGGTTTAAAATATAACTAGCTTTATCAAATAAATCCTTACTAAATTTATAAATTTTAGTTGGATAAACTAAGTTAAGATTTTCATTTTTATCTATTAACTCATCTGCTAAGTTTAAATCTTTTTCTATATTGCTTAAATCATTCATTCTAGTTTTTGCAGAAATTGTAACTAAATCTTCAAATGAATTTCCGTATATCATTTAATGAATCTAGCATTGAGCTTAGTTTAACATAATCTAGTTCTATTTTTTCTTTTCTAAATAGTTCTAACAATTTATTTCCAATTTCAAAATTTGAATTCATTGCTGATACTGCTGTATTTTCATCTATTTGTGTTTTATCTAATAAACCTTCTATAAATTGTTTATTAGTATTTATTTGATTTTTTATTTCATCATTCAATATATCATTATATGTAGATAAGAATTTATCATATTTATTTATTACTAAATTATTAATTGCTTTAAAATAATAATTATCGCTTATATTTTCAATATATATTGGAGTACTTGTAACTTTTAGTTTTCCATCTATAGCTTCTATCTCATTACCATAAATATCATAAGCATTAAATCCAGTATAATCTATAAATTCTTCTTTTTTATTATCTGACCATACAACTTCATCAGTATTATTTTCATCATTTGTCCAAACAATTAAAAGAATTTTTCCATCTTTATCATAAACATGTGCAAAAGTTCCTTCTGTTAATTGAAAATATCCAATATATTCTCCACCATTAGTTTTTTCATAATATTTTTTCATAATATAATAAGAATCTTTTGGTGTATAATTAGAATTTAATAATCCAAATCTTTCCACACTATTTAAATCTGATGTAACTGTCCATAGATTATATAATGAAATCAAATTTGAACTTTCCTCTAAATTAACTGTCATTTTTAGTAATAATTCACCTTGTTCTTTGTCATCATTTGTATATAAGCTAGAGTAACCAAATTCTGTAGCATTTATATTATTAAATCCACCTATCAAGTTGGATATTTTTGTTATTTTTTTTATTTCATTGAAAAAGTCATTTGACTTTCTTGAATAAGGATGATGAGCAATTCCATTAATATTATCTAATCCACTTGTATTATTTATAAGGCTTACAAATGTTGCTGGAGTGATTATATTATAAGTGTCTGTTGGATTTGGTGCTGTACCACCTGTCATAATTTTATTAAGTCTATCTTTTTTTCCCAAGTTATTTAATACATTACTATACCATTGCATCTCCTCCTGAGTATGATATCCGCCCTTTGCACTTGATGTATAATTAACTTCATTTAAGACTTCTATATTTTTATATTCAGGATAATGCTCTTGGACAGCATCAACAAAATTTACAAATTTTTGTACTTCTTCATCATTATTAATTAACTTATCATCACCAGCATTAACACCATTTAGTAATATAATTGGCTGAATTTCTGATGTAGAAGTTAAGTCATTAAGCCATTCATCATATTTTGAAAAGTCATATATATTGTCGTTTTTTTGAATTGCAGATTGACTAAAATCAGTTCTTATGTATTTAACACCTAAAGCTTTTAAAGGTTCTCCTGTCCTGTCATATCTTTCCCAATTTCCATTTTGATAATGTACAGCTATTCCCTTATTAGATAACTCATCTGCAAATTGTTCCTTATAAGAATCAATGTAGTAAAAGTCTTCATTCCATTCACCTTCATCTATTATGTTATTATCTTTTTGAATTGCTATGTAACAATTATTTTTTCCTTCATTTTCCAAACTAAATTCTATTGTTTTATTTTCTCCCATACTTTCTTCGATTAGATTATTATTTATCCCGTATTTAATTATATAATTACAGTTTTCTTGCTTATTTGTTAGTGTTACATTTACTTGAACTTTTTTGTCATCAATTTTATACCTAATATTAGGAGCATTAAATATTACTTTTTCTTTTGTTATTTCATTTTTCATATATTGAATTAAATCTTGAAAATTATACTCAATGTTACTTTTTTTTGCCTTTATTTCCTTTATAAAAGTAGTAGTTTTTACGTTTGAAAGAACCAATATTGGTATAACTTTTATAATCATTATTAAAAATATTATCAAAATTAAAAATATCAACTTTCTATTCTTTGGTTTTCTCATTTTTTCCTCATTTTATACACTAAATATTATATTCTACTATAATATAATTTTTTACTTTTGTAAACGAATATTACAAAAATTTAACTTATTTGTAATATAGTTAATCAAAATAATATTTTTCTAGTATAACTTTTCAAAAAATTAAGCTATAAAACTAATAATAGCTTTATAGCTTATATTTTATTTAGATTTTTGATTAATTTTAATATAAATATTTATTTTTTTTACTATTTGTGAAAAATACTTATAATGTATAGCAACTAATAATATAAATATCAATATTTGAATAGCATATAAAACGTTTAATGTTGCTAAGATTGATTGAATAATTAATAATCCTAATGCTACAAAATGAATTTTCCATTTTACTTTCATTTTTATAAATCTTTGTAAATATTTTGTTCTAAGAGTCCATGTTACTATGTATCCTATCATAGTTGCAAAAGCTGCTCCTATTGCTCCCCACATATAAATGAAAGCAAAGTTACATACTGTATTTATTAATGCTCCTATAGTTGTTGTTATAGCAACTGATTTTGTTTCTTTTGTTGCAGCAAATAGAGATCCCTCAAATCCCGCAATTCCATGAAAAACTGTACCAACCAATAAGAAAGGTACACATTTCCATGCATCATAATAATCTCCTGAATATAACATTTTAGCAATAGGTATATTTAATAATAAAATGATTGAGCAAACTAATGTAGAAATAAGACTGTAAATTGTATAATTATTTCCCATGAATCCATCATCATCATCTTTATCGAATTCTGATATTGCTGAAATTGACCATGCATTGGAAAATATGTTTTGAAATGTTGTTAAAATAGAAGGAATTTTACATGCAACAGCATAAATTCCATTTACAGCTACACCGGAAATCCAAGTTAATATGTATCTATCACTTGCATTATTTACCCACCAAGCAATAGAATTGGCTATTAAAGGTGTACTATACTTTATCATTGGTTTCGAAAGGTTTTTATATTTTTTTAAATGACAATCTTTATAAAGTTTGCCTTTTATAAATTGGTATATCAATTGTATAAGTAGTCCAATAACGCTACTAAACATGTATCCATCTATACCCATTTTTAAAACAAGTAAACAAAATACATTACTTAAACCTGTTACGAGTGTACATATAATACCTCCTATAACGATTACTTTAGTTTCATTTTTAGCTTTAAGATATACTGTAAAACAATTATTCAATGAGTTCAATATAAAAGAAAAAAGTAAGAACAACCAATATGTTAGTGAAAGTACTATAATACCCATTGCACTAATAAAAATTATACCTAAAGAAAAAATTATAGTACCATATATTATTACTTTAATTGTCGTTGATAAGACATCCTTCTTTTCATATCTATTATCCATCCCAAATCTAAGAGTAGCATCTTGAATACTTAATAATAGTATTGGCATTAGAAGTTGAACTGTAGATTGTAGTATATCTACAGTTCCATAATCTGATGTACTAAGTACTGATGTATATAATGGAAGTAATAAAAAGGCTATAATTTTTGATCCAAAGCTTCCAAGAGTAAAAATTCCTATATTTTTAATTAATGAACTATATTTTTTTTTCATAATAAAGTATCCTTTAACTAATAAATAATATCATCATAAGTAATTACCCCTGCTCCTCCAGTAATATATACTGTATCTCCAACAATCATCTTTCCCATACTACTGACAAGAATTGTAGCTATATTTGCAACTTCTTCTGGTGCTATAAATCTTTCAAATGTAGAATTTTCATTGTATAAATCATTAATGTCATCTTTTTTTATCATAGGAGTTGCAGTAGAGCCAGGAGCAATTCCATTAACTATAATTCCATATGGTAATAATTTTTTTGCCATTCCAAGAGTAAGGCCACGCCCCCCCCATTTTGAAATAATATACGGAGAAATTGCAGGTCTAAGCGCTGATGATGATGTAACATTTAAAATATTTCCTTTTATTTTATTTTTTATCATATATTTTATTATTGATTGCGACATAAAGTACATTCCTTTTAAATTGGTGTCTAATATTCTGTCATATTCTTCTTCTGTTGTTTCTGGAATCATATTTCCACCATTAATTCCTGCATTATTTACAAATATATCAATTTTCTTATTTATCATTAAAAAAATTGATGAAAGTTTTTCTTCTAAAGTATTAACTTCAGAAATATCTAAATCTGCTATAATAATTCTATTTTCTTCACATTTACAATTTATTATTAAATTACTTTTAGCCTGCTCTAACTTTTCTTTATTTCTTCCTGTAATAATTACAGTAGCACCATTTTTTAAGAAGGATTCAGCAATAGAATATCCTATTCCCGATGAACCTCCTGTAATCAATGCACATCTACCATCTAAAAAATGTCCTTCTATACAAGGTATTAGAACCTTTTCTTTTTTTATTCTAAGCATTCTTTTTAATATACTTTTAACCTTAGACATCTATATTTTTCTCCTTAAATTTATTTTCCAATTTTATTTTTTAGTTTATTTATAGTATTTTCTCCAAATACTTTTTTTACAGATTTTTTTAATTCTTTTTTTATAATTTCATTTTTCTTCTTATTTATATTTATCATTGATTGATATGCATCGCTCTCATCTTTATCTGACACAAATACCTCAAAAATAATTGGTTTATTAGATGGCTCGATGAATTCCGTACTCATACTAATAAACTCCGACATATTTTTCGCCGATAAATATTTAAATCCACATGTTTCGGCCCATCCTTTTGCATTTTTATAGTGGTTAGCTGCAGCTATATATTGGTCAATAGTATTATTATCTCCATCACCATTAAGTTTAAATTCAATACCACCATTATTGTTAATAATAAGAATTCGTAAATTGTTCTTTATATGTCTAATACCTATGGAATTTATATCGTAGAAAAAAGCCAAATCTCCTATTATCATAAAAGATAATTTATCAGATGCAACACTTTGTCCTATTAATGTAGACATACCTCCATCAATTCCAAATGCTCCTACATTTGAATAACATTGAATTGATGGATTTAAATCAAATAGATTCCATACTCTTAAACTATTCAATATTGAAAATTGCATTATTGAGTTTTCTGGTATTTTGTCATGCAAAAAATTTGCAATGCTCACATTAGAAAATGGAACATCTACATCCTTAATTAATTTGTTTAGCTCATCTTTCCAAAGATTAAGATATTGATGTTCTACATTATTTTCTTGAACCTTAGTAAAAAATTCTTTTTCGCTTCCTTGAAATGCATATGTTAATTTATCGTATGTATCTACTATGTTTCCATCTTCAGATATTCTCCAGTGTTCTATTTCTGAATACTCTGTTTTAGAAAATCGAAGATAAAATGGATAATCACCTGTTTGTCCACCTATTGTTATTAATATATCTGGTTTTATTTTGTTAAACTGTTTATCATCAATAGTAGAAAGTAACAAGTTTCCATTTACAGAGTATTCACTGAAAAAATTTGAAAGATGATTTGTATAGACAACTGAATTTGTATTTTTGCAAAAATAGTTTAATGAATTTTTTTCCTCATCTGTAAAAGGTCTATGTTCACCAATCGCAATCAGTATCTTTTTTTCATCTAAATTTAATTTTTTCATTTCGCTAATATAGACTCTTTTAATAATTTTATTTTTTGGTTCAATTTCTAATATATTAAAATCTAGCCATGGAATACATAATTGTACTGGTCCTTTACCATTATGTGTCAATTCAAGAATTGCATCATTGATTAATCTTTTGCTGTGATATATATCATTTATATCCTTAATAAAAGGCAATTCAAATGATTTTTTTACACTATCATTTGGCAATGAAGTTTGGTCTGGTGCTTGCATATAATCTTGATACTTAAATCTAGGATGTTTTTCCATAGTAATTGCAAGAATAGGTACCTTTTTATAAAAAGCCTCTGTTAACCCAGGAATGTAATTTCTTGTTGCTTGAGCACTTGTACAAATCATTGCAACTGGATTTCCAGTCTGTAGATATATCCCTATAGCAAAATATACTGCACTTCTTTCATCTACAATAGAATAGCATGTAAAAAAATCATCCTTTTGAACTAATTTAACTAATGGTATATTAGTTCCACCTGGACTAATTATTAAGTTTTTTATATTTTGCTTTTTCAATATTTCCGCTACCATTTCAATATTTTTAGTATTTTTAAAATTCAATTAAATCACCTTACCTTTTATATAAATTTATACTATAAATTTTTTTAGCAAATCACTTATTTTTTGATCAAATGTTTTAAGTTTATCTTGTGCAATTTTTAGAGATTTAGTTTCAGCATCTTTTATTTTTTCTATATTTTTTATATAATCTATTGTTTTTTGTATTGCACTTTCAGTATTTTCTTTTTTAGCATCAATATAATAATTGTAATTTAAGCTTTTGTATAATCCTTCAAATTTTTTACTATATGCAACTGGGATAGTTGGAACATTTGAAGAAAAAGCTGCTATTGTTGCATGCATTCTTGATCCTATGAATACATTTAATTCGGATATAAAGCTTTTGGCTTCAATAGGATCTGCAAATTTAGGTGCAACTTTAACATCATATTTTAGAGCTAATTTTGAACAAAGTAAATAGTCATTTTCATTTTCTATGCTATCAGCATTTACATGAGAAACAAGATATATATTATATTCTGTATTGTCTTTTAAATAGTTGATTAATCTATCAATATATTTTTTATAATCAATTTTAATATCTATATTATATTCATTATACCACATTAGTGCTGAAACATTTATTCCTATACTTTCTTCCTTTAAGCTATTTTGTTTATTATATGGTAATCTTAATGCTATATCTGTACAAACACTAGGTTCTATTTTTGAAATCTTTTTAATAACTTCTACTGAATCCTCATCTCTTGTACAAACAATATCTGCTTTATTTAAAACATTTCTAGCTATAACTTTTGATATCTTTCTATTATATGGTCCATAAGTTTGTGGTCCCAAAATAAGTGGTATATTATTTCTTATTGCTACTTCCTTATAAAAACTTTCTTTTATTAATCTTTTTACTCCATATATATCCGAGAAGCTGTCTCCTCCAGACATATCAATTATTAAATCACAACATTTATATTTTTTTATAACATTTATTGTATTATTAAGATTCTTTAATTTCATCACTACTACATTTATATTTTCTATATTTATATCAAAAATCTTACTTATCTTTTTTATTTCATTTTCATTTTTTTTATAAAAATATAAATAATAATTTAGTTTCACTCCAATTTTTTTACTCTCTGATTGTAAAATTTTTATTAGAGAATATGCTAGTGCTTGACAACCTAAATTTCCAAAATTATAGTCTATTCCATTTAATCCAATATTTATTACTTTTTTTTCTTTTCTTTTTTCTTTATCATTGTTGTTCATCTTATTTTTTCTCATACCTTTCCTTTTAGTAATTCATTATAAAATGTTGAATTATTCTCTATCTTCATTTTAAATTTATGCCTATATGTCGTTTTAAAAATATAAGTATTTTTATTTTTTTCAAAAAATTTTTCACTATAAGGTTGTGATAATTTCTTTTCTAATTCAAAAACATCTACATTATTTGCTGGTATCTTATCTATTTCATTTTGAAATAAATTTATATTTTCATAAGCAGTTGCAAAAAGACAATCAATTAAAAAATAGCATATTAGTACTTCATGATTTTTCCAGTATTCATAAAAAATTTCTTGCATAAATTTCATAAGCTGATTGTTTTTGCCTGAGGCTAAAAAGCTATCCATCCATAGTCCTTTACATACATGAAAATCAGAATATAAATTATGATGAATTGTATAAAAAGAATAATTTTTCATGCTTTCATCCAAATTATTAGTTAAATATAAAGTTGCATCCATCCATATTCCACCATATTTATATAATAATGATACTCTCAAAATATCAGATAAGTGTGTTATAGTCATTTTTCCATTATTTACTTTTTCAATTATATAATCTGGCATGTCCACATATTTATTATAATTCTTTTCTGTTATTATAATTACTTTATGTTTTCCTGCATTTCTTTTAATGGAATTTATACATGATTTCACTATTTCTGGTGCATTTTTTTCGCCTTGCCACCATAAAACAAAAATTGGCGAATCTTCTTTTATTTTTTCTAATTCCTCATCAATTTTTTTATATTTTTCAATTATATTATTATAGTTATTTTTTATATATTTTTTTACGAATTCATGTTTTTTTAAGTGATAATACTTTCCAATTTTGTTATTTTTCTTTCTAAATAATATAGAATCGCAAAAATCATAGTATGCGTATAATAATCCAAAATTTTTCAATAAGCTCTTATTGTTTACAATCAATTGTTTTAATTTTTTTATTTTATCCTTCATTCATTTTTTTTTCCATTTTATGCTCGGTTCATATCCTACAATTTAGAATTTCATTGTAAAATGTTGAAAGATTATTTTTTTCTTTCTTAAATTCATGCCTATATGTTGTTCTTAATACATATGTATCTGTCATTTCTTTAATTATTTTATCATTAAAAGGTTCTGAAAGAAGCTTTTCAGTTTCAAAGAATTTTGTGTTATTAACTGGTACATTTTCAATTTCCTCTTTAAATACATCTATATTCTCGTATGCTATTGCTAAAAGGCAATCAATTAATAAGTAACATATCAATATATTATTATTTTTCCAATATTCTAAAAAGATTTCTTTCATAAATTTCATTAGTTGATTATTTTTACCTGAAGCAATAAAACCATCTACCCACATTCCTTTACAAACATGAAAATCTTTGTATAAATTATGTTTTATTGTATAAAAATTATAGTCATATATTTTTTCATCAAGACTTTTAGTTAAATATAAAGTCGCATCTATCCATATTCCACCATATTCATACAATAATGATACTCTTAAAATATCAGATAAATGCGTTATAGTAATTTTTCCATCATTTACTTTTTTAATTATATAATTAGGTATGTTTACATATTCACTATAATTATATTTAGTAATTAAATTTACTTTATGTTTTCCTGCATTTCTTCTAATTGAATTTATACATGATTTAATTATTTCTGGCGCATTTTCTTCGCCTTGCCACCATAAAACAAAAATGGGAGAGTCTGTTTTTATTTTTTCTTTTTCTTTTTCAACATTTTCATAATTTTCTATAATATTAGAATATTTCCTTTTTATGTATTTCTTTACATATTCATGCTTTTTATAATGGAAATATTTACCCCCCCCATTTTGTTTTTTTCTAAATAATATAGAATCGCAAAAATCATAGTATGCATACTTCAGACCAAATGCTTTTAGCAATTTTATGTTATTTACTATTAGTTGTTTCAGTTTTTCTATTTTCTTTTTCATATATTCCCCTTTCTATTTTATTTATCCTATTTAGAATTCCTAACATATTTTTTTGTATTTTATTTATATTTAAATATTTTTCATAATAATATTTCTTTGAGTTATAATAATATTTCTTTATACTTTTATATGATTCGTTTTTACTTGCAGATATTTCGTGATCATGTATATATTTAGAATTAAGACATATACCTGACTTATAACCAATATCTTTAATTTTTTTTGCTAAAATATTTTCTTCATAATATAAAAACGTATTTTCATCAAAAAATCCAACTTTTTTTCCTATTTCTAAGTTAAGCAAGAATAAGCAACCCGGAGCTACTCCCACTTCCTGTATTTTATCTGCTGGTTCTAAATATTTAACTAACTTTTTACTAATAAACTTTCTAGGTATATAAAAATACTCCCAAAATTCATCCCAAAATGTAGGTATATTCCAAAATTGTGATTGATTATATATGTCTCCCTTGCTTGTCCTTATTGCGCCTAAAATTGCATATTCGCTATTCTTTTCCATTTTTTTTATTATTTTTTCTAATTCTTTATTTTCTATTATTATATCAGGATTCATAATAAATGCATAATCATAATTATCTTTTTCTAAAATTTTTAGTCCAAAATTATTTCCATAAGCATATCCACCATTTTTTTTAGTTTTAACTATATGAATCTTTTCATTTTCAATTTCTTTTAGTTTTTCATAAGAATCATTGTTAGAACAATTATCTACTATTACAATTTTCTGTATACATTTATAACTATTTAAAAGATTAGCTTTTTCTACTATCAAATTGTAATTATTATAATTTAATATTACTACTCCTACTTTTTTCATTTTCCATTACCTCGTTTTCTTTTATTGATACTAGGTAGAACAATGCAAACCACAATTGCAAAAACGTTATATCTGGAATAGATATAATCAATGCAGTTAAAATTGTTAATAAAATATAAAATCCTAATTTAAAATAATCATTATCCTTTATTTTTGTTCTAATTACTATCAAATATCTTATTATATTATCAAAGAATATTACTGTTCCAATAATACCTACTGTTGCAAGCATATTGCATATAAAACTTGATGCTCTGAAGCAATTTAATCCTCCTCCAAGAAAATATGTCTTTGTTAAGATTTCAATAGCTTTGGCATTATATAAAGATCTTTCTGTTCCAGACCAACTATCCATTTTATTAAATAGCATATCTAATATTCTCTCTAAATATCCTGTAAAAAATAATGTAGCAAAAAGTAATAATACTAATATAATTATTTTTAGTAGCGTACTCAATTTAATTTTATCTTTCTTATTTATAATCCAATAAAATATCATACTTATAGCCAATGATGTTAGTCCTGTTCCTGATAAATTAAATACAAGTGCAAGTATAATAAAGAAAATTAGTTTATTATATTTTTTATTTTTATTTATTGAAAGTACTGCTAAAAAAACTGAACTTAGAAATGCTCCACAATATGATGGTTCTAAAAAAGTTGAATTTAACCTTACTTTGTTAAAATTATTTACACCTTCTATGTAAGCTTGATTATAGCCTTGTGCATATCCAACATTATTGTATATAAAATCAGTAGGAAATAATGATAAGTTGTTAGTTATTTTACATAAATATTCCCAAAATCCAAAGAATAACACTATTACTATAGATACAATTACAACTTTTTTCATAAATTCATTGCTATATAAACCTTTTAATTTATATATAATATATATTGATGAAATATTGAAAAACAAAACTATTATTTTTATTATCAATGATGTGTCTAATTTAAAAGATATATCAAAAGTTCTATTCACTCCAAACAAATAATATACATTATCTATATATAAGTTTTCAAATAAAAAAGATGAAATAATTGATATAATAATTGATATAATAAAAAATAATATAAACCTTAATATCATTTTTTCATTATACTTTTCCCTAACTATATTTTTTTTACTTTTACTAATAAGTAAATATCTTACTAACAAATAGACCTCTATTGTTAAAGTTGGTGTTATTCCTTTATCTGCTAAGTTAATTACAGCTGTACTTTGAAATATTGTAGATATTAGTAATGCTGCAACAGTGTACCTTATTGGTAAAAAGAATAATATTATAAGTATTCCAAAACATATTATTCCAAATGCAGTTATTGTCATATCTCCTCCACTATTCCTAAAACGTATAAATTTTATTTATTTTATCTACCATAGTTTTAATTTCATATTTTTCCATTTTAGGACTTTTTCTTTTCTCTTGTAATGATTTAGATATTATAAAGTTAGCAATATCTTCATCTTCTTTTTTTAAATCTATTTTAAATGATTTATTTGATGCAAATATTGATTCCGATAAATTATCTGATATATATGTTGGTAATCCAGATGCTTGTGCTTCTATTGCTACAATTCCATATCCTTCATATAATGAAGGAAAGATGAAACAATCCATGGCTTGCATAATCTTGTTTACATCATTTCTATTTTTTAATATTAAAACATCTTTTTTTAATTTTTTTCTTTCAATAGATTCTTTTATAGCTTCTTCTAAAACTCCATCACCAATAAGAATCAATTTTACATTTTCTTTTATTTTCTTTATACTATAAAAAATATCTATTAGCCTTAACTGATTTTTCTGTTTTACAAATCTTCCAACATTTCCTACAACAAAACAATTATCTAGATTTAACTTTTTTCTGTATTCATTTCTAGTATTTTCATCATAGCAAAATTCACTAACGTTAATTCCATTTTCGATAATTTTACAATCTTTAAGAGCTTTTTTGTTAAAACAAAATTCTGCTGCTTCTTTTGAGCAAGCTATATATGTATATGTTTTATCATAAAATAAAAATTTAGACATTTGATTTAATAATAATTTTATTTTTAACTTATCATTATCAAATCCGTTATTATGTGCATGTAAAATAATTTTTTTTACATTGTATCTTTTTGCAATTCTTGCATATATACAACTGATAGCATTATATATATTAATATGTACAACGTCTGGTTGTTTTTCTTTTAAATATAATTTTATTTTTTTAAACGATTTTATATTTCTAATAATAGGATTTTTTTCAAATCCATCATTTAATTGTATAAAATTCACATTATTATTTTTTAAATTACTATCAAAGATATTAGTTTCTTTTTGTGAGGCTACTATTTCAAATTTATATTTTTCTTTATCGCTATAATTTATAATATTATTTATTACAGACTCAATTCCACCAGATGTCCATCTCTGACATAAAAAAAATATATTTGTTTTATTCATTATTAAATACCTTTCTAAATATTTCTTCATGCTTTTCTATTAAAAATTTTATATCATATTTCTTTCTATATTTTTGATTATGCTCAACTATCTTATTACATAATTCTTTATTATTAATTAGTTCTAATATTTTTTTTGACAACATCTGATAGTCCTCAATATCGACTAAGTATCCATTTTGCTTATCTTCTATTATATCAGCTATGCCTCCAACCTTTGTTGCAACTATTGGCTTATTACAAGCCATATACTCAATTAAAACTAAACCAAATCCTTCCCATTTTGAAGGTAATATTGCAATGTCTAGTGCAGGGATATATTTTTCAACGTTGTTTACCCAACCTGTAATAATAACATTTTCTTCCAAATTATTGCTATTTATGTATTCTATAACATCATTCTTTAAATCACCATCACCTATATACATAAGCTTAGTATTTCTATTTTCATTATGTATTAATTTAAAAGCTTTTATTGCAGTCATAGGATCTTTTTGTTCTGATATTCTTCCAACAACGCCTATTAAAATGTCTTTACTTTTTAGTTCATATTTTTTTCTTGTTTGTTGTCTAATTTCTTCTAAATTATTAAATTTTTCAAAATCTATTCCATTTTCTATAATACACATTTTATTTGCTTTAGCTATCCTATATTTTATAGCTGAATCATATTCATTTTTTGATATATTGATAATCATATTCGATCTTATAGCTAATATTTTTTCAATAAGTATAAAAATCTTTTTCTTCTTATTACTTAATTTTGCATTAAAATACCATCCGTGTGGATTATATAAAACTTTTACTTTTCTATTAAACCATAGAGCTATTCTTCCTAATGCTCCTGCCTTACTACTATGAAGATAAACTATGTTTGGTTTTTCATAACTTAGAATTTTTCTAATTTGCTTTACAGCTTTAAAGTCAGATTTTAGATTAATTTCTCTAATCATAGGAATAAAATATATTTTTTTTGCTAAATTCTTAAATCTATCTATTTGCTTTTTATAGTTTTCTGAAACAACTAAAATATTTTCATATTCATTTCTTTTTAGATTTTTTAAAAACATATACAAGTATTCGGCTACTCCACCATCTGATTGAGCTATATATACTATTTTCTTTTTCAATTTAGACTGCTCCCTCTTGTTTTAAAACTCTTTTTATTGTTTTATATATAATTTTTAAATCCATTATAAAACCATAATTAGATACATATTCCACATCTATTTCTAGTCTCTTTTTAAAGGTAGTATCATTTCTGCCACTTACTTGCCAAAGCCCAGTAATTCCAGGCTTACACTGGATTATATAATCATAGCTTTTACCCATATCATCTTTTTCTCTTAATAAATATGGTCTTGGTCCAACTAAAGTCATATTGCCTAATAAAACGTTAAAAAATTGAGGCATTTCATCGATACTTGTTTTTCTCAAAAATTCTCCTATCTTAGTTACTCTAGGATCTTTTTTTAACTTTTTGTATGTTTCATATTCTTTCTTAGCCTTAGGATTTTCTTTTAAATATTTGTTTAAAATATCATCTGCTCCAACTACCATTGTTCTATATTTATAAATTTTAAAAGTTTTTCCATTTTTTCCAATCCTTAATTGTTCATAAAACATAGGTCCATTATCTTCTTTTAAAATTTTTCTTGCTATGTATATACATATTGTTAGTGGAATTAAAATGATTAGTCCAATAATCCCAAAAAATATATCAAATATTCTTTTTATGTATTTATATATATTTTTATCTTTATCTTTTACGTAACTTTTTTTAACTAAAATTTCTTTTTTAGAAGTTACATTAGTCACTTTTTTTCCCCTCTCTTTCTATTATTATCCTAAAATAATTATACAACGTATTTAAAATTTAGTAAATGCTTTTTTTATAGTAATTTATGTATTTTTTCCAGTTTTATCTATACGAAACTATTCTAACCATATTGGATTTTCCAAATACCAATCTATTGTTTTGTTAATTCCTTCTTCAAATGTTGTTTTTGGATACCATCCTAAATCATTTTTTATTTTAGTTGGATTTATTGCATATCTATAATCATGTCCTTTTCTATCTTCAACAAATTCTATTAAGTCCTCTGACTTTCCTAATTTCTTTAATATTAGCTTTACAATATCTATATTTCTCTTTTCATTGTGTCCACCTATATTATATCTTTCTCCTGCTATTCCTTTATGGAATACTAAGTCAATAGCTTCACAATGATCTTTTACATATAACCAATCTCTTATATTATTTCCTGTTCCATATACAGGAAGCTTCTGGTTATTCATAGCTAGTTTTATCATGTGAGGTATTAGTTTTTCATTATGTTGATATGGACCATAATTGTTTGAGCAATTAGTAACATTAACATTCATTTTATACGTTTCCTTATATGCTAATGCAATCAAATCAGAGCTTGCTTTTGATGCTGAATATGGACTACTAGGTTTTATTGGGGATTTTTCTGTAAAATAACCATCATCTTTAAGCGAGCCATATACTTCATCTGTTGAGATATGAACAAATTTATTTTTACTGCCTTCTCCCCATACAGTCTTTGCTACTTCTAAAAGTGTATGTGTACCAACCACATTAGTTTGAGTAAATATAAATGGATTTTTTATACTATTATCTACATGTGATTCGGCTGCAAAATGAATAACTCCATTTATTTCATATTTTTTGAATATATCTAATACTAAATTATAATCACAAATATCACCCTTTACAAATGTTATTTTATCTATGACTTTTTTTAAATTATTCATATTTCCTGCATAGGTTAATTTATCAAGCACAACTACTTTGTAATCTGGATATTTATTTACAAAATATTCAGCAAAGTTAGCTCCTATAAATCCTGCTGCACCTGTTACTAATACATTATTACTCATAACTATTTCCTCAATTCTATAAATTTTCAAATAAATTTGTATTCCTTAATTCTTTTAATGTCGGCCATTTAGTATCCTTTTCAGAAGTTAATAGTTCGTCTTTGTTTATTTTTTCTATAGGCCAGTTTATATTTACATCTTTATCATTCCAAGCCAGTCCACCTTCTGCATTTGGATTATATATATCATCACATTTATAAGTAAACTCCGCTTCATCTGATAAAACTAAAAATCCATGTGCAAATCCCCTAGGAATCATAAACATTTTTTTATTAGTCTCCGAAAGAGTAACTCCGACCCATTTTCCATAAGTTGTACTTTTAGGTCTTAAATCAACAGCTACATCAAATACCTCACCTTTAATAATTCTAACCAATTTTGCCTGAGTATTTTCCTTCTGAAAATGCAAACCTCTTAGTACACCTTTTTTAGATTTGGATTGATTATCTTGTACAAAATCGTATTTTAAGTCCAATTCTTCAAAATCAGCCTTACTATAAGTTTCCATAAAATATCCTCTGTTATCTCCAAATACTTTAGGTTCAATTATATATACTCCATCTATTTCTGTTTTTATTTTATTAAAATTTCCCATATACTTTTGTTTCCTTTATAACGTTTTTACTAACTTAATAATTTGTTTTCAGCTAAATCCTTTAAATATACTCCATATTCAGTTTTCATATATCTATCTGCAAGATGTGATAAATCCTCTGAACTTATCCATCCTTTATTGAAGGCAATTTCTTCTGGACAACATACCTGAATTCCTTGTCTTTTTTCTATAGTTTGAACAAAACTTGCAGTTTCGATTAGAGCATCATGTGTTCCTGTATCAAACCAAGTCATTCCCTTTCCAAGTTTTTCAACCTTTAACTTTTCTCTTTTCATATACTCTTCATTTATACTTGTAATTTCTATTTCTCCTCTAGCTGATGGTTTTACATTTTTTGCAATTTCTACGACATCATTTGTATAGAAATATAGTCCTGGTACAGCATAATTTGATTTAGGATTTTCTGGTTTCTCTTCTATTGAAACTGCATTTCCATTTTCATCAATTTCAACTACTCCATAAGCTCTTGGATCTTTTACAAAAAATCCAAATATTGTTGATTCATCTTCTCTATCATTTGCTTTCTTTAATATTTCTGGCAAATGAGAACCGTAAAACATATTATCTCCTAATATCATTACTACATTATCATTGCCAATAAATTCTTCTCCAATAATAAATGCTTCTGCTAATCCATTAGGTTTTTCTTGAATCTTATATTCAAAATTCATACCCCATTGTGAACCATCTCCAAGTAATGATTGAAATGTAATAACATCCCTTGGTGTTGATATTATCAATACATCTCTTATATCAGCTTCCATAAGCACAGATAATGGATAATAAATCATCGGCTTATCATAAACTGGCATTATCTGTTTAGATATTGCTAAAGTTAATGGATATAATCTTGTTGCGCTACCTCCTGCTAAAATAATTCCCTTTCTATTTTTCATATTAAATTCTAGTCCTTTCTTGATTTATTTAATCTTTATTTAGTTCTATATTTAAATATCTTTTTAATCCATCTTCCCAAGTTGGAATTTCTATTCCTTGAGATAAAATTTTTTCTTTAGAAAGTTTTGAATTCTTTGGTCTTTTAGCTTGTTTTATATTCATCATTTCAATATATTTTTCTGTTGTTACTGGATTTACTTTACAAGAAATATTTGCTATTTCAAATATCTTCTTAGTAAATTCATACCAATTAGTAAAACCTAAATTTGTTGTATGATATGTTCCATAAGGAATCTTTTTATCTATTGCTTGTTTTATTATATTTGCTAAATCATCTGCATTTGTTGGACTACCATATTGGTCTGAAACAACATTTATCTCTTCTTTATTAGATCCCAATTTAAGCATAGTTCTAACAAAATTATTTCCATCTCCATAAAGCCATGCGGTTCTAAATATGTAATATTTGTCCGTATTTTTCTTTATTTCCATTTCACCTTCTAGTTTTGTTCTTCCATATACTGTTACAGGATTAGTTTCATCTGTTTCAACATATTCTTTATTCAAATCTAAATTTCCGCTAAATACATAATCTGTGCTTATATGTATTAACACTGCACCTACACTATTAGAAGCTATTGCTAAGTTTTTTACTCCAATACCATTTATCTTACTTGCTAATTCATAGTTATCTTCAGCTTTATCAACAGCTGTATAGGCAGCACAATTTATTATGTAGTTTGGACTAATTTTATTAACTGCATTTAAAACTGCATCTAAGTCTGTTATATCTAGTTCTTCTACATCTGTACAGATTAGTTCATGTTCTGCAAATTTATTTCTTACTGATTTTGCTAACATTCCGATTAGCACCTGTTATTAAGAATTTCAATTTATTTTCCCCTTTATATTACATTTATTATATTATTCTTCTCTATATCCTGTTTTTGCTACTATGCTATCACTTATTGCTTTTATATTTTCTGGCAATATGTAGTCTTCATCACCGAATATTTCTTTATGTAATCTTATAACATTAGATTCTAATGTTGTTGGTACTCCATACCATCTATCTAAAGTTATTCCTCTAACTGTGTATGGCCATCCAATGCTTTCTGTAAAATCCGTTTTTAGTAAAATTGGAACTAATGTTATTATCTCTTTTTGTGGTATGTTAGTACTTACTTTAGGTAATAATATATCAATAAGATTATTTATTTTTAATATATTTAATGTTTTTACTTTTTGCCCTATTGCTTGTATTACTTCTCTCATTCTTTCGGTTCTTTTATAATCTCCACCTTCAGTATATCTAATTCTTGAATATGCAACTGCTTGAACTCCATCCAAATTTTGTACACCAGTAGTTGTTATATTACTTGATTGAATCCCTGATGTTTGTATCAATGCATCAATGTAACTATTTATGTATTTTAATTCATCGTTATCAACTTCTATTGATACTCCTCCTACAGCATCTACTATATCTATTACTGCATCAAAGTTTACTGTTATATATTCTCTAATATTTAAGTCTAAGTTTGTATTCAGTGCTAATAATGCATTTTGAGCTCCGCCAAAAGAGTAAGCGTGAGTTACCTTGTCTAATTTTGTTGTTCCATTTTCAACAACTTGCATATATGTATCTCTATATACTGATATCAGCTTTATCTCGTTATTTTTTCGATTTATATTTGCAATAATCATACAATCACTTCTGTTTCCAAGTCCATAATCATCTGCTCTACTATCTATTCCTAATATAGCAATGTTTCTATATTCTTCTAATTGTTCTTCAGCAGTTTCGCTTATTCCTATTTCATTTTCATTTATTTGTTCTTCTTTAATTTCTATAGGTTTTGTGTCTTTATATATTTTTATTCCTGCTAAAACTAGTAATACAATACATATTACTATACATAAAAATATCGTTATTATTTTTAGTGTTTTATTATTTTTTTTATTATTATTTTGCTTAGACATTTTTACTCCTTTTTATAATTTTTATCACAAACATAACTTTATAAATTATATATCATTTAGCCTGTTATAGTCAACAAAAAATAGCAATTTGTTATATTTTTTTACAAAAAAGATGTAAATTATTTTAGCTAATTTACATCTTCTTTTTTATCCAAATATTCCTCTCTTTTTTACTGGTGGTTGTTCATTCATTGTTTGTGCAAGTTTTACAAATAATTCTCTTTGTTCTTTTGATAGTCTTTTTGGTGTTTGAACTTGTACTGTGAATATTAAATCACCACTACTGTTTGAGCGTGCTTTTTTAAAGCCTTTTCCTTTTATTGTGAATCTTTCTCCTGATTGTGTTCCTTCTGATATATCGTAATCCACATCTTTTCCGCCTACTGTTGGTATTTTTAATTTAGCTCCTAAAGTTGCTTGTGTTATTGTTATTGGAATTGTTAGTTCTACATCATCTCCGACTCTATTGAATATATTGCTCTTTTTTACTTTTATATAAACGTATAAGTCTCCGTTTGCTCCACCGTTTTTTCCTGGTTCTCCTCTTTCCGCTATTTTAATTGTTTGACCATTTACTGTTCCTGCTGGTACATTGAATTTTATTTTTACATTTTTTCTTACAGTACCTTTTCCTTTGCAGGTTTCACATGGCTCTTTAATTACTTTTCCTGTTGCTCTACAATTTTCACAAGGTCCTACAGTTTGGAAAGTTGCGAAACCTCCTATTGTTTGTGTCTTTTTTACTTGACCAGTTCCATGACATATTGGACAAGTTTCTACTGTTGTTCCTGCCTTAGCTCCAGAACCTTTGCAATCGTCACATATTACACTTTTATTTATTGTAATTTCTTTTTCTACTCCAGTAAATGATTCTTCAAAACTTATATCCATATTATATTCTAAGTCTAAACCTTTTTGTGGTGCATTTGCAGTTCTTGTTCTTCTTCTCCCTCCACCAAATATTGATGAAACGAAGTCATTAATTGGATCTTCAAAACCAAATCCACTAGTTGTATATGTATAAGAACCATTTCCAAAGCCACCGAAGCCATTACCAAAACCTCCAAATCCACCTTCAAAACCAGAACCAAATGGTGAGCCTTCTGCTGAACCAAACTGGTCATAGTTTTTTCTTTTTTGAGAGTCTGATAAAACAGAATAAGCTTCTCCTACTTCTTTGAATTTTTCTTCCGCTTCTTTTCTGTTATCTGGATTTGCATCCGGATGCCATTTCTTTGCTAATTTTCTATATGCTTTTTTTATTTCATCATCAGAAGCATTTTTGCTTACGCCTAATACTTCATAATAATCTTTTGCCATTTTGTAGTTTATGCTAGTTTAATCTAACATATCCTCCCTTCTATTTACCATAGATTGAGGTTGGATTTTTAGTTTTCCAACCTCTAATCTCATTGCATTTCATATATTTTATTTATTATCATCTGCTGGTTCTTCTTCAGCTTCTACTGTTGTTGTGTTATCAGAAGAATTTCCTTCATTATTGTTTGCTTCTTCACTTGCTGTATTTGCTCCTTGTGCATTTGCTGCACTTTGTGCTTGTGAATATAATTTTTCTGATATTGAGTAAAATACTTGTGTTAAGCTTTCTGTTGCTTTCTTGATTTCTTCAACATCTTTTCCTTCTAATGCTTTATTTACTTTATCTATTTCTTCTTTAGCTTTAGACTTTTCTTCACTGCTTATCTTGTCTCCTAATTCATCTAAAGTTTTTTGACAATTATATACTAAGCTTTCTGCATTATTTCTTGCTTCTATTTCTTCTTTTCTCTTCTTATCTTCTGCACTATGTGCTTCTGCATCTTTTACAGCTTTATCAATTTCTTCATCTGTTAGGTTTGTGCTTGCTGTAATTGATACTTGTTGTTTGTTTCCTGTAGCCATATCTTTAGCTGATACGTGAACTATACCATTTGCATCTATATCAAATGTAACTTCAATTTGTGGTATTCCACGTGGTGCAGGTGCTATTCCTGTCAATTGGAATCTTCCTAGCGTCTTATTATCAGCTGCCATTTCTCTTTCTCCTTGAAGTACGTGTACTTCAACACTTGTCTGTCCATCAGCTGCTGTAGAGAATATTTGTGATTTTTTAGTCGGTATAGTTGTATTTCTTTCAATTAGTTTTGTTGAAACTCCACCATATGTTTCAATTCCAAGTGAAAGTGGTGTTACATCTAATAATACTAAATCTTTTACATCTCCTGAAAGTACACCACCTTGAATCGCTGCACCTATAGCAACACATTCATCAGGATTTATTCCTTTATCAGGATCTTTTTGTGTAATCTTCTTTACCATTTCTTGTACACAAGGTACTCTTGTTGAACCACCTACTAATAATACTTTATGAATATCATTTGCAGTTATTCCTGCATCTTTTAATGCATTTTCAACTGGCTCTCTTGTTGATTCTACTAAATCATGAATTAATTCTTCAAATTTAGCTCTTGTTAATGTTATATCTAAGTGCTTTGGTCCTGTTGCATCTGCTGTAATAAATGGTAGATTTATTTGTGTTTGTTGTACTCCAGATAATTCTATTTTAGCTTTTTCTGCTGCTTCTTTTAGTCTTTGCATAGCCATTTTATCTGTACTTAAATCTATTCCTTGTTCTTTCTTAAATTCTTCTACTAAGAAGTCTATAATTTTTTGGTCGAAATCATCTCCACCTAAATGTGTATTTCCATTTGTAGATAAAACCTCAAATACACCATCACCTATATCTAGTATTGAAACGTCAAATGTTCCTCCACCTAAATCATATACCATTATTTTTTGGTCTTGATCTTCTTTATCCATTCCAAATGCTAGTGCTGCTGCTGTTGGTTCGTTTATAATTCTTAATACTTCTAGTCCTGCTATTTTTCCTGCATCTTTAGTAGCTTGTCTTTGTGAGTCATTGAAATATGCTGGTACAGTTATAACAGCTTGTGTTACTGGGCTTCCTAAATAACTTTCTGCATCTGATTTTATTTTTTGTAATATCATTGCGGATATTTCTTGTGGAGAGAATTTGTCTCCATCTATTGATATTTTTTCAGCTGTTCCCATTTTTCTTTTTATTGACATTATTGTATGGTCTGGATTTGTAACAGCTTGTCTTTTTGCTATTTGTCCTACTAATCTTTCACCATCTTTTGAAAATGCAACTACTGATGGAGTTGTTCTATTACCTTCTGTATTAGGTATTACAACTGGCTCTCCTCCTTCCATAACTGCAACACATGAATTTGTTGTTCCTAAATCAATTCCTATAATCTTTCCCATTTTAAATATCCTCCTTTAAAATTCATAATGGTTTAATTTATATTATTTTTATTTATGATAACTTTTATTATCATTTTTAAAATTAATAACTTTATAAGTTTTTGGCGTATTTTATAATTTTGTTATTTTTGAAAATTCATTTTTAATTGTACTCGTTAATTTGCTACTACAACTAAAGAATGTCTTAATACTCTATCTCCAATCATATAACCTTTTCTATATTCTTCTTTTACAATTTTTGTTCCCAATGTGCTGTCTTCTACTAGGCTTACTGCTTCGTGTAGTGATGGATCAAATGGCTGTCCTACTGCTTCTATTTCTTTTACTCCATTTGATGAAAGAACTTCTTTAAATTGTTTCATTACTAGTTCTATACCACTTTTATATTGTTCATCTTGTGTAGTACTTTCTACTGCTTTTTCTAAATTATCAAGTACTGGTAATAGCTTCATTACTACATCACCCATTACTGAGTTATACATTCCTGTTCTTTCTTTATCACTTCTTTTTTTGAAATTTTCAAATTCTGCCATTAATCTTTTTATTCTATCTTCTCTGTCATCTAGTTCTTGTTTTTGTTCTTCGATTTTTGCGTTTAAAATATCTACTTCTGTTTTTGGTTCTTTTTCGTATTTCATATTTTCATTTGTTTCCTCATTTATTTGAGCTTCATTTTGTGCTACTGTATTTTCATTATTTTTTGCTTCTTCAACTTTATTTTGCTCATTTATATTTTCTTCATTATTCTTTTGTTTTAATTCTTCATTCTCCACTATTATTTCCCTCTTTTCCGTCTCCTAGACCTTTGTTTAATTCTTTATTTATATATTTCAGAACTGATATTACTTTCGAATAATCCATTCTTGTTGGTCCGATAATTCCTATGGTTCCTAAATCTTTTCCAGCAACAATATTTTTAAATGTTACTATACTTAAATCTTTTAAGCCATTTTCTTCATTTCCAATATATACATTAAAATCTTCATCATTGTCAAGTAGATCTTCTATAAAATCTCTTCTATCTAAAAGTCCTAAAAATCTTTTTGCTAAATCTCCTGTCTTAAATTCTGGATTATCTAATGCTCTATTTGCTCCTTTTAGATATAGATTTGATTCTTCGTTTATGAGTTTCGTTATCTGATTTATTATTGGTTTTATAACATCTACTCTATAAGTCATTTCATTCATTATGTATTGCTCTATTGGTTCATTTATTAAAGATAGATATTGTCCTTTTAATTTATTGTTAAATATAATATTTAAAGTTTCTACTTGCTCTGCATTTATATCTCTGTCAAATTTAATGATTGTTTCTTTTATTGTTCCTGTTTCTGTAAGTATAATTGCCATAAGCATCCTTGAACCAAGTAGTACAAATTTTATTTCTTGTATACGTTGTTTTCCCGCATTCGGCTCTATTGAGACTGTTGTATAATGTGTTACTTCTGATATGGTATTTGTTGCTATTTTCGTAAGTTCTTCCATCTCATCTACTCTGTTTTTTAATTTTGAGTTTATATATTGTATTTCATTTAATGTTAGATTTTTTTCTCTTAATAACTTATCAACATAAAATCTATAACCTTTTGATGATGGAATTCTTCCACTTGATGTATGAGTTTTTTCCAGAAATCCTTCTTTTTCAAGTTCTGCCATGTCATTTCTAACTGTTGCACTACTACAATCAAGTCCATATTTCTTTGTAAGGCTTCCTGAACTTACTGGTTCAATTGTGTCAATATATTCATTTACTATTGCTTGAAGTATTCGTTTTTTTCTACTATCTAACTCCAACTTTATCACCTCATTAAATTAGCACTCTTGATATAAGTCTGCTAACTTTCTATATATTATATCCATTTTTAGCAATTGTCAATAGTGATTGCTAATTTTATTGTGAATTTTATGTGAAAGTGATTTATTTTAGACATAAAAAAAGAAAGCCCCCAAAATACTTTCTTGAATTAAAATATATATAAATAATTTCTCTTTGAATAAAACATATGTGATATAAATACTTTTTTGTTTTCTTCATCAATTGTGTATAAGATAATGTAATTTTTTACTACCATTTTATGATATACCTTATCAGTTTCATCATATTTTTCTATTTTTGCATACATTCTTGGAAATATAGATAATTCCTTAATTCTTTGTCTTACTTCAGTAAACAATTTATCTGATTGAATTTTAGCCATTAATTTTATAGAAATATAATTATATATTTCTCGCATTTCTCTCCTACATTTTTTAGTATATATAATTTTATAGGATCTAGGATAAAAGCTTGTATTGTTTTTTATAATATTTCATACACCTCCTTTATTGTCTTTTTAACTCATTTAAATAAGTACCTTCAAATCCACATTCCTTTTTTAAGAATTCTATAAATTCTTCTTGTGTACATACTCTTCCTTCTCTTATATCCTCTTCTGATTTTAACAAATGTTGTATATCTTCTTTTGTTAATCTAAAATCCTCATCAACTTCATTATTTTCTTGTATCTTTTTTACTTTTTCCATTTAAAAGCCTCCTAAATTTTAATTTACTTAATTATTTTGTTCTTCAAATCCACATTCTTTTTTTAAGTACTCATAAACTTCTTCTTCTGTATAAACTCTTCCTTCTCTTATGTCTTCTTCTGATTCTAATAGAGCCTGTATATCCTCTTCTGTCAATTTAAAATCTTCATCAATTTCGTTATTCTTTTGTATTCTTTTTACTTTTTCCATTTCTAACCTCCTAAATTCAAATTATTTCTTTTATAAACTCAATACTATAAATTTAAAAATCATACTTGTTTTCTAGCTTTTTAAGTATTTGTTCTGCTTTAATTGTTTCTCCTTCTTTTATTTCTTTTTCTGCTTTTGCTAGTTTTTCTTCTAGTTTTATATTTCTAGCATTTTTAGTGTCTAAAATATTTATCGCTTGTCCCATAAGTTTTTTCCTTTCTATATTATTATTACTTGATTAGTGATATTTATTATATATCATTATTTTTCGTTACGCAATACTTTTTACATATTTTGTCATTATTTTGTATTAGTTTTTAAGCATAAAAAAAAGAAAGCCCCCCAAAAATACTTTCTTGAATTTAAATTATAATATGTATAAATAATTTCTTCTTTTATAATAGATATGAGATATAAAAATTTTTTTATTTATATAATCTACTGTATATAGAACAATATAGTTTTTTACTACCATTCGATGATATTCATTTTTAACTTTATTATATTTTCCGATTTTCATATACATATCAGGAAATATAGATAAATCTTCTATTCTTTCTAATATTTCAATATTTAATTTTTCAGCTTGTTCTTGTGCTTTCAAATTGATAGAAATATAGTTGTAAATTTTAATTAAATCATTTTGAAATTTTTTTGTATAAATAATTTTATATTTTCTTCGATAAAAGTTTTTATTATATCTTCTTATAAAGCATAACCTCCTTTTATAATTTATGATTTTAACAGTTTATCTAGATATTTACCTTTAAAGCCACATTCTCTTTTTAGGTTTTCTATAAGTTCTTCTAGTGTATAAACTCTTCCTTCTCTTATGTCTTCTTCTGCTTCTAATAATGCTTGTATATCTTCTTCTGTTAATTTAAAATCTTCATCAACTTCATTATTCTTTTGAATTCTTTTTACTTTTTCCATTTTAGACCTCCTAACTTTTTATTACTAGTATAATTAAAATTTTTAATTTTACTAGTAAATTTATTATATATCATTATTTTTCTTTATGCAATACTTTTTACATATTTTGTCATTATTTTGTATTAGTTTTAAGCATAAAAAAAGAAAGCCCCCAAAGTACTTTCTTAAATCAAATTTTATTCATACAAAAATACCTAGTGAAAGACATGATTATGTCTATTTCATTAGGTATTATATATTTCTTATTCATCTGTCTGTATTTTTGATGATATTATGTTTACAGCAAATCCTAAAATAAATAATAAAATTCCTATTACTAAAAAATATGTTACAACTGATTCTATAATTGCAATTATAAGATGTGAAAATGCTAAATTTAAGAATAGTATATTATGTATTTGCATAGAAGTAGCTTCTATTATTTTTGGAATAATTGATAATAATCCTACTCCCATCATTGATATTGCTATATATTTTAAAGCTTTTTTTCTATTTATTGCAAATAATATAATCATTACAACTACAATTGCTATAAATCCTGCTAACATTGCTTTTTTTAGTAAGCCTTCTACCTTTTGTATAGCACTTCTTATACTACTAACATATTTAGTTGAATAAGTTATTCCTTCTTCATATAAGTTTGCAATTGTGTCTAAATATAAGCCAATAGAATGTTGTTCTTCAGAAGTAACTCTTTTATTATTTTCTTTTATTACCTCATCAATATTTTCTTTTAATCTATTTTTTACAATTTCTTTATCAACAGATAACTCACCTTCATTGTACATATAAGCTACTAATGAATTTACATCATTTCGTACTTCTTCCTCTGTTATTATTCCATCTAAGACAGATTCTTCTAATCCTGATTGAACAGTATTATTGATGAAGTTATCCTTTATAATATCATATACTTCTTTATAGTAATTATTTTTTACTAAAATTCCTATCATAAAATCTTTTTTTAGCAAAGTTTGATTTATTACAGTTACCATAATCGTTGCAATTAATAATAGCACTAAAATTAGTGTAATAATATATGAAAATATTTTTTTTACCATTTTCTTATTTCCCTTCTTACTTATGTTTAATCTAAACTTGCATAAGCAACAAATCTCTTCGTTGCATGTCCTATACTGTTAATAGGATGGCAGGTAAATAACATCAATACTTCTTTGTCTTTTTGTATTGGAACTGAATCAAAATCGTTCATTGGAATAATTTTTGTATCATATACTGTATATGTGTAATTACCATAGGAAGTATCTATTTTTATTTTTGTACCAAGTTCTATTTCATGTAATCTTCTTAAAAAGCCTGATGTGTTGTGAGCCATACACAAAATAGATCCTCCTTCTCCTGGAAAATATCCCATTGCAGATTGTCCTGCTCCATATCTTAACACAGAAAGAGTATCTCCATAATAAAGTGGTAACTTAACATCTAATGCATCTATTGTAAGTGTTGCATATCTTGTTCCGTACTCAGGATAATTTTCTAATTTATTATGTTCTAAATCTAGTTTTACTTCACTTTGAATTTTTTTACTTGTATCTATCGACACCATGTTAATTAGCGATATTGCCCTGCTAATTGGCGCAGAAAAGAATATTGTTATAACTAATACTATTAAAAAAACATATATAAAAGCAACTACAGTGTTACCGATAGTTGCTTTCATAATAGTATTATTTTTTTCTCTCTTATGCATTAGCTTTAGCCTTATTTACTACAACTGTTGCAGCAACGGCAATAACTGCTACTACAGCTAATCCAGCAAATACTAAATTGTTGCTTCCTGTTTGTGCTAAATTTGTATTGTATGATACAGGAACTACTAATTTTCCATCTTTGTAAACATCAAGAGCTTTGTTTGTGTAGTCAGGAACTACTTCTAATCCAGCAATTTCAGCTGCAGCTTGTGCATCTTTTAATAATTCATCTTTGTCAGCTTTATCTAATTTAGAAGTATCATAGTTAACTTCAGCAAGTTTAGCGTCAACAGCATCTAAGTATTCTTGAATATCAGCAACTTTAGTTTCATCTAATTCACCAGCAGCCTCGAATACTTTGTCGATTTCTGCAGTATAACTTCTTTCTAAGTTAAGTTTCTTTACTAATGCCTCAACATTTGCTTTTAAGTCTGCCTTTGTAGCTGCGCTAACTACTGTAGCTGCTACTAATAATACAATAAGTACTAACATTGATAGTTTTGCTATTTTTTTCATATTTTTTTCTTCCTTTCTTTAAATTTATAGTTCTATTTTAGCATTTAGTATTTTATAAGTCAAGTACTTTTTTCAATTTTTTTCTATTAATTTTTCTTCAATAATATATCTAGGTCTCTTTTTTACTTCTAACTGAATTTTTCCTATATATTCACCAATTATTCCAAGTGACAATAAAATAATTCCAGTTAATACCCACATATTTAATATTATAAATGTGATTCCAGAAATAGCTGTTCCACATAAATTAATAATTAATGTGACTAATAGAGAAACTATACTAATTGCAAATAATAACATTCCTATAACAGTTATTAAACGTAATGGAGCTATACTAAAAGAGATTATTCCATCCATAGCAAAATTCATCATTTTCTTAAAATTGAATTTTGACTTACCTGCTTTTCTTTCTCCACGATCATAATAAGCTATAGCTGTTTTATAACCTAATTGTGGAATCATTCCTCTTAAAAATATATTTGTTTCACTAAATTGTGCTAAAGTGTCTAAAGCAACTTTACTTAATAACCTACATTCAGAATGATTTACAATCATTTCTACACCAATGAAATTCATAAATCTATAAAATGCACTTGCCGTAATTCTTTTTAAAAATGGATCGCTTTTTCTAGAGCTTCTAACACCATATACTATTTCTGCACCATTATCATACTCTTCTAACATTTTATCAATAACATTAACATCATCTTGCAAATCAGCCTCAATACATATAGCCATATCTGCATTTTCTCTTGCAAACATTAATCCAGCATATAATGCATTTTGGCTTCCTTTATTATGAGAAAGTTTAATTCCTTGAAACATTTTATCATTATTATAAAAACTTGTTATTAATTCCCATGTTTTATCTTTTGAGCCATCGTCTACGAACAAAATTTTACTCTTTTTAGATATTTTGTTGTCCTTAATAAGAGTTTTCATTTTTTCATATAACGCCTTGCTAGTTATGTTTAATACTTCTTCTTCATTATAACAAGGTACAACTAAATATAAAATATTATCTCTTTTCATTTTCATTCCTTTCGTTTTTGTCTAAAGTATATAGTAACCTATAATTTTTAAATTTTTCTTATATTGTTAATTCTGCTTTTGTTGTAAATCTTTTCTTAACTAATATATTTAACAATTTATTTTCTTCTTTTTCTAAATATAAATCTTGACTAATAATTTGCATTGCTAATGATTGTACTTCTTTTAGAGTTTCCATATCTTGAAATAGATTTGCTATTTTAAATTCTGGTATTCCATGTTGTTTTGTTCCAAAAAAGTCTCCAGAACCTCTTAATTCTAAATCCTTTTCTGCTATAACAAAACCATTATCAGTTTTTGTCATAATTTCCATTCTTTCTCTTATTAAATCATTTCCACCATTACATTTTAATATACAATAAGATTCATATTCTCCTCTTCCAACTCTTCCTCTTAATTGATGTAATTGTGCTAAACCAAATCTTTCTGCATTTTCTATTATCATTAAACTTGCATTTGGAACGTCCACACCTACTTCTATAACTGTTGTTGATACTAAAATGTCTATTTCACCATTCTTAAATCTTTCCATTATTTCATCTTTTTCTTTTGCTTTCATTTTACCATGCAAAACTTCGACTTTATAATCTTTAAAAATTTCATTTTTATATTCTTCACCAAGTTCAACTGCAGATTTTAATTTTGGTGCATCTGGATCATCTGATTCTTCTACTAATGGACAAACTACATAACATTGTCTTCCTTTGTCTATTTCCTTTTTTACAAATTCATTTATTCTTGGTTCTAATTTTCTCGATACTGCAAAAGTTTCAACATGTTTTCTATTTGGTGGCAATTCATCAATTATTGATATATCCAAATCTCCATATAAAATAAGTGCTAAGGTTCTTGGTATTGGAGTCGCTGTCATTACTAATACATCAGGATTTTTTCCTTTTGCAATTATAGAACTTCTTTGCTTTACACCAAATCTGTGTTGCTCATCTGTTACTACAAATCCTAGATTTTTAAATGTTACATTTTCTTCTAATAAAGCATGTGTACCTATTACAATATCTACTTCTCCATTTTCAATTTTTTCTAATGCTAATCTTTTTTGTTTAGCTGTCATACCACCAACTAAACCTTCACATTTTATTCCATACTTTCCTAATATTTTTTCAAAATTAGTAAGATGCTGTTTTGCTAAAATCATTGTCGGAGCAAGTATTGCTACTTGATATCCACTCTTTACTGCTTTATATGCTGCTATCATTGCAACTATGGTTTTACCAGAGCCAACATCACCTTGTAACAACCTATTCATTGGCTTTTCTTTTTCCATATCTTTGTCTATTTCTTCTAAGACACTAAGCTGTGCTTTAGTAAGTTTAAATGGTAAGTCATTTATTACATCTGACATATTTACATTTCTATCATATTTAATACCTTTTATCTCTTTTTCATTTTCACTTTTTAATCTTAATAAACCAAGTTGCATAGATAATAATTCATCAAATACCAATCTTTTTCTTGCTTTTCTAAAACTTTCAAAATCGTTTGGAAAATGAATTTGATTCATTGCTTCATTATATTCAATTAAATTATATTTATTTAAAATATATTCTGGCATTATTTCATTTAATTTACCAGCTAAAGTCAATCCGTTTTGTATAGCCTTTCTAATATCACTTGCTCTGATATCATATGTTAGTGGATATACTGGAATTATTTTTCCTGTATTATTATTTTTTTCTATAATATCAAAGACTGGAGAATTAAGCTCCCTTACTCCATTTTTTATAGTTATCTTTCCAAAAAATCTATATTTTTCTCCTCTTTTTATTTGAGTTTTTATATATGGTTGATTAAACCAAGTTATCATACAAGTATCTGTTTCATCTTTTACAATCAGCTTTTCTATACTCTTATATCTACCAAGCATTCTTAAATTAATATTTGAAACAGCTACCGCTTCAATAGAGCATTTTTCTCCATCTTGAACATCTGCTATATTTTTGATTATACTTCTATCTTCATAATCTCTTGGATAATATGTAATTAAATCTTCTAATGTGTATATTCCAAGCTTATTTAAACTCCTTGCTCTAGCTGGTCCTACACCTTTTACATATTGAACTTCTTTTTTTAAATCAATCATTATTTTCTCCATATTATTTGTTTTCTTCATTATATTATAAGATACCACATTTTTCAAGTATAAATATTAACTCTTTATTTTTTACTACTTTAAAATATCTATTTTGAACCTATAAAATATTTCCTGTTTAAATTTTACATTTATGTTACATTTTTCTTTTTATATTGTATATTATTTTCTTTTATTTTATAATATTTGTGTATTTATGTACGCAATAGGTTTATAGACATACCCTTTTTAAAAGTCTAAATATCTATTTTAAGGAGATTAAATAAAAATGGACGAAAATAATTTAAATCCAAATGGAGAAAATAATAATTCCTTACAGGGAAATGATCCATATAATATGAATTCTAATCCTTATCAAAATTCAGATCCTTATGCTAGTATGAATCCTGACTTTAACCAAAACTCAGACCCTTATGCTAGTATGAATCCTGATTTTAATCAAAGCTCAGGCCCTTATGCTAGTATGAATTCTGATGTTAATGCAGGATTAGATAATTCTCAAGCCCAGCCAACAAGCAATATAAACGATTTTGATGATAGTAATCAAATATTAAATCCTATATTAAATCAAAGTTTGCCTAATGATAATAATAATCAAGTAGAAGCTGTAACTGATTCTGCTCCTACATTACCTGGACAAGATTTTGATAATCCTCAAGTTGATACTAATATGAATTATCAAGATGGCAATAACTTTGCTGACCCTAATATGAATTATCAAGATAATAATAACTTTGTTGACCCTAATATGAATTATCAAGATAACAACAATTTGGCTGACCCTAATATGAATTATCAAGATAATAATAACTTTGTTGACCCTAATATGAATTATCAAGATAACAACAATTTGGCTGACCCTAATATGAATTATCAAGATGGCAACAACTTTGCTGATCCTAATATGAATTATCAAGATGGCAACAACTTTGCTGACCCTAATATGAATTATCAAGATAACAACAACTTTGCTGACCCTAATATGAATTATCAAGATAACAACAACTTCGTTGATCCTAATTTGAATAATAATCAAAATTTTAATCAAAACTTTGGAAATAATAATGCATCTAGTGATTATAATATGGATTTTGTTAAAGCTTGGATGGGAGCCTTGTATGACAAAGCACATTCAAAGAAATTTAATTGGTGTGCAGCTATATTTGGTGAAATATATTTATTATATAGAAAAATGTATCTAACAGGAAGCTTACTTGCAGTATTAAGAATTTTGCTTTTCTTTCTAACAGTATTCTTACTTACTAAAGTTGGAATTGCGTCTCTTGCATTATTTTCTGTTATAGGTTTAGCATTTTTCCTTGGTTGCGGTTTTGGATTTTACCCATTATATAGAAATTTTGTAAAAAACAAATTAAATAAGCTAAAGCAATCAACACCTGATAATTCTCAATTAGTTAACTTAGCTTCTCAAAAAGGAAATACTTCTGTAATTGCTGTAATTATATATTGTGTTGTTGTTCCTATTATAGAATCTTCTTTATTAGCTATACTTGCAACTGCTAAAATTATAGATTTTACTTTAGGCTTTATTGGCTCTAACGATGATATAAAAAATGAAATAATTAATGAAATTGAAGAAGATTTTGATTATCAAATATTAGAATTTACTGATGGATATAGTATTGAATATGATGCACTTACATGGTTCTATAACGAAGATGATCAAACATTGACTAAAGGTGATTATGTGTTAGCATATTCAGGTCAATCTGTAAAAGATATCAAATCAGTATATAATCTTGATGTTACAAATGCTAATGATAGATCTACTTTACTAAATTCATTAGTTACAAATTTCCAATCACAAGCTGCTTCACTTAATCTATCTGTTCAATCAGGAACAAGTAATTTTGTTACTGGAACATCTGTACCTAATGTATATTATTCATATATTGATGTAGAATCAGAAAATGCTATTACTAGATACTACTTAATTCTACTTCCAGAAGATGATATATTATTTCAATTTACTCTTAATGTAACTGATACTACTGTTGATAATATAACAAATGCTGATGTAATTTCAATTTTAACAAGTGCTACTAAAGATGAAGATTTAGATGATACTAATACTACAGGTGAAGAACAATCTAATGATAACACAGTAACCAATGAAACTAATATTGATGCTAATGAAGTAGAAAACAACGTTACTGTTAATGAGGTAAATGATGTATCAGATAATTCTGTCGCTAATAATGAAGTAGTTTCAAACGTTGTAAATGAAAATACTACTAATTCAGATTTAGGAGAATTTTTAAGATAATAAAAAAATAACTATAACAAGATTTTCAGTCAATTTATTGGTTTGAAAATCTTGTTTTTTATTTTTATGTAAAATGTCTGCAATTATTGTTTTTATACAAAAAATCATTGTCAAATTAAATATTTTGGTATATAATTGGTAATATTAGTTTAGAAAAAAGCGTTAGATTGAAAGATTTATTTTTAGTCAAACAAGAAAGGAATGATTTTTTATGGATTATACTTTAGTAAAAGATTTATATAGAAATACAGATAAGTATATTGGACAAGAAGTTACTGTTAGCGGTTGGGTTAAAACTATGCGTAACTCAAAAGTTTTTGGTTTCATTGAATTAAATGATGGAACTTTCTTTAGTAACGTTCAAGTTGTTTTTGATGATAAATTAAGTAATTTTTCAGAAGTTTGTAAATTGACTATCAGTTCTTCAATTATTGTAACTGGAGATTTAGTTAAAACTGAAAATGCAAAACAAGCTTTTGAAATTCATGCTAAAAACATTGAAATATATAAATTATCTGATACAGATTATCCTATTCAAAAAAAGAATACAAGTTTTGAATTTTTAAGAACTATTGCACATTTACGCCCTAGAACAAATACTTTTAATGCTGTTTTTAGAGTTCGTAGCTTGCTTGCTTTTGCAATACACAAGTTCTTTCAAGAAAGAGGATTTGTATATGTTAATACTCCTTTAATTACTGGAAGCGATTGTGAAGGTGCTGGTGAAATGTTTAATGTTTCATCTTTTGATTTTAATGATATTCCAAAAGATGAAAATGGAAATGTTGATTTTTCAAAAGATTTCTTTGGTAAAAATGCACATCTTACAGTAAGTGGCCAACTTGAAGGTGAAACTTATGCAGAAGCATTTAGAAATATATATACTTTTGGTCCAACATTTAGAGCAGAAAATTCTAATACTGTAAAACATGCTGCTGAGTTCTGGATGATGGAACCTGAAATGTGTTTTGCTGACCTTTCTGATTGCTTAGATGTTGAAGAAGCAATGCTTAAATATGCTATATCTTATGTTTTAGAAAATGCTCCTGAAGAAATGGCTTTCTTTGATAAATTCATTGCTCCAGGATTACTAAAAAAATTACAGATAACTGTAAAAGAGCCTTTTGGTAGAATTACCTATACAGATGCAATAAAAGAATTAGAAAAATATAATGATGAATTTGAATATAAAGTTTCTTGGGGTGTTGATGTTCAAACAGAACATGAAAGATTTTTAAGTGAAAAAATATTTAAAAAACCTGTTTTTGTTACTGATTATCCAAAAGAAATAAAAGCTTTTTATATGAAGCAAAATCCTGATGGTAAAACAGTTGCTGCCGCTGACCTATTAGTTCCTGGTATTGGAGAACTAATTGGTGGTAGCCAAAGAGAGGAAGATATTTCAAAATTAACTACTAGAATGAAGGAATTAAATCTTGATGAAAAAGATTACTGGTGGTATTTAGATTTACGTAAATATGGTAGTGTTCCTCACTCTGGTTTTGGTTTAGGATTTGAAAGATTTATGATGTATGTGACAGGAATGCAAAATATTCGTGATGTTATACCTTATCCACGTACACCAAAAAATTGTGAATTTTAGTATGAAAGAAAATCATATATAAAATATAATAATTTAGGTATTTTATATATCCAAAAAACAAAGATGTTTTAATTACTTAAGACATCTTTGTTTTGCTTTTATTATATTATAACTTATTTTTATTCTTATATTTTATTGTTTTTTATAATTTCTATTATTTTTGAATCTTACAAATTATAAGCTTTATTGTAAAGTTCGATAAAATCTTCTTTAGTTACTTCTCTTGGATTTCCCGGTTTACATGGATCTTCCATTGCTTTTTCTGCAAGCATTTCAAAGTCTTCTTTCTTTACTCCTATATCCTTTATTGTTTGAGTAATACCTACATCATAAGATAAATTTCTTAAACACTCACAAAATGTTTTGATTACTTCCTCTTTAGTAAATTCTTTTGCATCTATATGAAAAGCTTGTGTTAAAATTTCTCTAAAATCTTCATATACTACTTCTCCATTAAATTCCATAACTGTTGGAAGTAAAATTGCATTTGCTAATCCATGAGGAGTGTCATAAACTGCTCCTAATTGGTGAGCCATAGAATGAACTATTCCAAGACCAACATTTGAAAATGCCATTCCTGCTATATATTGTGCTAATCCTACTTTGTTTATTGCTTCTTGATTTCTTTCATTTACCGCTTCTGCTAGATTATCATAAATAAGCTCAATAGCTTTCATTGAAAACATTTGTGACATTATATTTTTAGATTTTGTTATATATCCTTCTATTGCATGTGTTAATGCATCCATTCCTGTTGATGAAGCAACTGATTTTGGCATTGAAGCCATAAGCTCAGTATCTACTATTGCAATTATTGGTATGTCATGTTCATCAACACAAACCATTTTTATTTTTCTTTTTGGATCTGTTATAACATAATTTATTGTAACCTCAGCAGCAGTTCCTGCTGTTGTTGGAAGTGCTATAATTGGAAGTCCCTTATTTTTTGTATTTGATACTCCATTTAAAGAAACTATATCGCTCCTATCCGGGTTAGTCATAACTATACTTATACCCTTTGCAGTATCAATGCTTGAGCCTCCTCCTACTGCAACTATTAAATCAGCTTTACAATCTTTACAAACGCTTACACCATCTAGTACATTTTCAATAGGTGGATTTGGTTTTACATCATGAAATACTGTGTATTTAATATTGTTAGCTTCTAATAAATCTGTAACTTTTTGACTTACTCCAACTTTGTATAAATCTTCATCTGTAACAACTAATACACTTTTAAATCCTCTCTTTTTAATTTCATCTGGTAAAACTTTTCTGGCTCCTTCTCCAAAATATGATGTTTCATTCAAAACAAATTTTTCAATATCCATATTTTAAAATTCCTTTCTTTAACTTAGATTCTTAACTTTTAATTGCTCGTTTATTTCTTTATTTTAAAATTATTCTTCACATATTGCAATATCAGATAACATTAGTCTGGCAAAATGATTAGAAATATATTCACCTTTACCATATTCTGAACTTGTAAAAGTCATTATAAAAGGTACATCTCCAATTTCATTTTTTAATTTCTTAGCGAACTCATCCATATCATCTTCTAACATCTTTTTTCTTTGGTAATTTTGCAATAATATATACCCAGCTGGTTTATTTTTTAATTTTTTCTTTAATTCTCTAATAGCATAAATTGGTGATGTAAATAATTCTTCTTTAGATATTTGCATTTGAATAATTGCAGTATTAGTAAATACTTCATTTTCAAATTCAATACTATAATCATTATTACCTTTTACTGGCTGTTTTATAACAGCTAATGTTCCATCACTTGTTTTTACTGCAAGAGATTTCAAAATTGATTGTTCTAATATTTTTTCATCTTTAACTTCTCTTACTTTTCTTTCTGTCCATTCACAATATTTTTTTAAAGCTTTTATTCCATCAATTTCTTCTATTATTTTATTACCTCTAGACTTTGTGATTACTCCAGAATTTATAGTTTCATGATATTTACTTGTAAAATTATTTTCTATTTTTTTATTTGAATAAAAAAATGCAACTGCTAATCCATCAGTTATAATCATATCTTCAGTAAAAATCTTTTTATTTTTTTCTATAGGACTTCCTCCAAAGCATGGAACATCTCCAATAATATCTTTAATTCCTTTTGCATATTCCTCTTCATCACCTAAGCTAGCAAACATAAAATAATATGATGGTGATGATTTTGTTCCTATCTTTTTCATGGCTTCTTTGGCAACTAATCTTCCTGTCTCTCTTGCAGTTGATAATTTATGAGATATTGCAGTTCCTACCTTTGTGTCATTATCTCCTATTGCCATCATTCCAGCATAACCTTTTTTCTCTGGACTTATATATCCATCTGTAACTATTATTCCTTCATTTGATGTACAACCTATAATAGGGGCAGTTCCTAAAACGGACTTTGCCCCTGTTAATAATTCTTCTTGATTATATTTTTCTGAATTAAATACTATTGCTAATTTTGTTTGTATTAAATCTAAAACTGCCTTTTTTGCACATACCTTTCCCGCTTGTCTAGCATTTTCATCTGTACTCCAAGTTACATTTATCTTCATTAGTATCCTCCGTATAATACTTAAGAAATATTAAAGTATGTCTCCCCATTGGTCTCTTATAGAATTAACTTTTTCATCAGTATTTGTGATTACATCATTAAAGTCCTCTTCAACTCTGTTTTTTACTTGTAATAATTCATTAAAGGAGTCAACATTAACTAACAATGCCATTATCATACACATAATTACAACTGTTATAACTAACAAAACTAAAGTTATTCCTTTATCACTTTTCATAATAAAATCTCCCATTAGATAACTTCTTTTATAGCATCTCCAATAATTTTATTTATATCAGCCATCATTCTACTAAATTCTATTTCATAATCAAAATATTCTTTTATATCTTTATTTTCAATTAGTACATTATATAGCTTTGCAACTTTTAATTTCTTATCTTCTTCATCAATCTCTTGATTATTTTGTCTTTTTATTTCCATAAGTTGAACTTCTTGCTTAAGCTTCTCAAATTCTTCAATCATTTCTTTTTTATTTGGATCTGAAAATAATTTTTCTTTTGATTCTTTTAAATTCTTGTATTGAACAGAATTTCTTATTTCTTCTGCTAGCTTATTTGTTGTATCATATATTTCCACTTAAAAAATACCTCCAATTTTATGCGTAAGCATTACGCTTTTTAAAGCTTAATAGATTTGTAATTTCAGCTTGTGTATTTCTAGCTTTATTTGTTTTACGTGCTTTTTCTTGTGCAATTTTTTCTTTTTGTCTTTGTGCTTCAGTTTGACAAATAGCTTGTTCATACACATAATGCGTATCTTGTGCTATTTTGTTCCAATTATATAATTCTTTAACTTTTTTAACTGCATTTTTTGAAACAGTATCACATAGTTTTGAATCAAATAGTAGTGTAAGAACTGAATCAGCTATTGAATTAGCATTTCCTGCATAGCTCTTCATTCCTGTATATCCATGTTCTACTATTTCATTAAGTCCACCTATATCTGAAACTACTGTTGGAATTCCAGCTAACATTGCTTCTAGTGCAACTATTCCAAAAGGTTCATACGTACTTGGAAATACAGCAATATCAGCACATTTATACATTTTTTGTACTTTTTTTGAATCGCAATATCCTGCAAAATAAACTTTGTTTTCTATTCCTAAATTTCTAGCTTCTGCTTTAAGCTCGTCCATCATTCCACCTTTTCCGCATATAACAAGTTTAGAATCATGGTAATGACTTAAGATTTTAGGCATTGCAGAAATTAAATGTTGTATTCCTTTTTCATATACTAATCTTCCAACATAAAGAATAATCTTTTCATTATCCATTGCAAATTGTCTTCTAAAATCATAGTCTTTATCTATACCTGTGAAATTATTTAAATTTATTCCATTTGGTATGACATTTATTTTTTCAAAAGGAAGTCCAAATATTCTTTGTAAGTCACCTTTCATAAAATTACTATTTACTATTACTTCTGTTGATTCATATGTAAGTAACCATTCTGAATCATTTATATATCTTTGAACTTCATCGTGTATTCCACTATTTCTTCCGTTTTCAGTTGCGTGTATTGTTGTAACAACTGGTATTTTATATGAATCTTTTAATGATTTTGTTGCATATGTTACAAGCCAATCATGTGCATGTATTACATCAAATTTTCCTTCTTGATTTATTAGTTCAGAGGCTTTTGCTACCATATTAAAGTTTAGTTGCATTATCCAGTCTATAAAATTATTAGGATGTATCATATAGTTATCTACTCTATATACTTTTACACCTTTATCATTTTCAAAATATGGTGTATCTCCATCTCTATATGTTATTACTGTTACTTCATGACCATCTTTGTAAAGTCTTTGTGATAAGTCATGTACAACTCTTGCCATTCCCCCTACTATTCTTGGTGGGTACTCCCATGATAGCATTAAAATTCTCATAATTTTATGCCCCTTTCAGCATTCTTTAGTTTATTTTATATTATTTTATACATAATTTTTACAAAAGTAAATACAAAAATGATATTTTTTTACTATTTTTTTATGGTTTTTCGTGTATAAAAATTTTTTCTTTTTTTTCGTCATTTTTTTCTAATTTTTTTTCTTTTTCTATTGTAAAAAAATTTTTTTTGATATATTATATTATGAGTAGATTATAGCTTTTTACTTAGGAGGATGAAATGGCTCGAAAAACTAAAGAAGAATTGAATAAAATAAACGAAGAAATTGTAGAAAAAAGTACTAAAAAAGCAGTTAAGTCAACTAATAAAAATAAAACAGTTGCCAAATCAAAATCAGCTGCTGAAAGTGCTGTAAAAAAAGAACCTGCTAAAAAAATTACAAGTACTTCTAAAAATAAAACTACAAAAAAGGTTGCAAGTTCACCTAAAAAGGAAAATCCTAAAAAGGAAAATCCTAAAAAGGAAAATCCTAAAAAGGAAAATCCTAAAAAGGTTAAAGCTACTTCTAAAAAGGAAACTACTAAAGAAGTTAAAATTACTCCTAAAAAAGAAGCCTCTAAAAAAGTCAAAAATAAAGAAAATGAAAATGTAGAATTAAAGCCAAAAACTGTTGCTAAGAAGACAAAGGATTCTACTATTAAAAATAAAGAAACTGAAATAAAAAAACTTTCCGCTACCACAAAGAAAAAAGCTGAAACTAAAAAGGCTTCTACTACTAAGAAAAAAGCTGAAGTAAAAGAAGCTTCCACTACTAAGAAAAAAGCTGAAGCCAAAAAAACTTCTACTATTACAAGCAAAAAAGCTACAGTAAAAAAAGCCTCTACTAAAAAGAAAAAGACTACAAGTAAAAAATCTAGAGCAAAGTCTAATGTTGTTTCACTTAACCCAATAGAATATTATGACCTTCCTTATAGATATAATGAAACTGTTGTTAAAGTCTTGGCACAAAATCCTAATACTTTATTTGTTTATTGGGATATATCTGATAATGATAGAGAAATCTTAGAAAATCAATACGGAAAACTATTCTTTTATAATACAAGACCAGTTTTAGTTGTACATAACTTAACTGATAACTATACTTTTGAAATTGATATAGATGATTTTGCAAATAATTGGTATGTTAATGTAAATGATACAAAGTGTAAATATTTCGTTGAACTTGGAAGAAGACCAAAATATGATAATCATGATGCTATTCCAGTAAATTATTTAAAAGTTGCTTCTTCAAATACAATAGAAATGCCTAATGATCATATATTGTTTTTCAAGGACAATGATAAAATTTACTTTAAAAATATTAAAACAAATAGAGTTACTGAGAAAATCTTTAAAAGTAAAACTTATTCAAGTAAACTTAGAGGAATCTATAGTAATTACAATCTTTCAGAAAAAGATGATAGATTTGATTTTAAAAATCCATCTTCTCAGAATCCAACATCAAATGTTTTATAGGTTTTCTAATAAAAATAGAAAGCCTAATTTTATTTAATGGAGTATTTTATGAAAAAACAAGTTAAAGGATATGTAAGTTTTGTTCTTCATGCACACTTACCTTTTGTACATCATCCTGAAAGTGAAGATTATTTAGAGGAACAATGGTTATATGAAGCTATTTCTGAAACATATATTCCTCTTATACAAACTTTTGAAAAATTAGTTAATGAAGGTGTTGATTTTAGATTTACTATGTCTCTTACCCCACCTTTATTAAATATGCTTGATGACAAAATGTTACAAGAAAGATATATTAAATATTTAAACAAACATATTGAGCTTTCTAAAAAAGAGATTGAAAGAACTAAGGATAATCCTAGAATAAATAAATTATCACATTATTATTATGATAGATATTCAAATGATTTGCATATTTTTAGAGATGTTTATAATTGTAATATTATTTCTGCTTTTAAGAAGTTCAACGATTTAGGAGTTTTAGAAATAATTGGATGTGGTGCAACACATGGATATTTCCCTATCTTATATGTTAATGAGAAAACTGTAAGAGCACAAATTGCTTTAGGTGTACAAACTTACAATAAATATTTTTCTAAACCTATTAAGGGCTTTTGGCTTCCTGAATGTGGATATGTTCCTGAAGCTGATAAATATTTAAAAGAATTTGGTATTGAATATGTTTTAGTTGAAACACATGGAATTTTGTATGCTGATCCTACCCCACTTTATGGAACTTATGCTCCAATTGTTTCTCCAGATGGTGTTGTCTTCTTTGGTAGAGATTTAGAATCTTCAAGACAAGTTTGGAGTTCTATAAATGGTTATCCAGGTGATTTTAATTATAGAGAATTTTATCGTGATATTGGTTATGATGCTCCTTATGATTATATTAAACCTTACATTGCTTCAAATGGAGTTAGAGTTAATACTGGAATTAAATATCATAGAATTACTGGTAAAACTGAAGATAAAGACATTTATGATATTCAATGGGCTTGGGATAGTGTAGAAAAACAAGCTGGTCATTTTTTTGATAGTAGATGCAGTCAAATAGAACATTTATCACAAAATACTGAAAATCCACCTATTATAGTTTGCCCTTATGATGCAGAACTTTATGGACATTGGTGGTATGAAGGTCCAAATTGGCTTTATACACTTGCTAAAAAGATTTATTATGATGATTGTAATTTCAGTTTAATTACTCCTAGTGAATATATTGATAAATATCCTGAAATGCAAGTATCAACTCCATGTCGTTCTAGTTGGGGTGCTAAAGGTTATAGCGAAGTTTGGCTTAATCCAACAAATGATTATGTTCATAGACATTTGCATAAAGCTGGTGATAGAATGTGTGAATTAGCAAGTATGTATCCAACAGAAGCATCTGATTCTATAAAACGTAGAATATTAAATCAATGTGCTAGAGAATTAGTTTTAGCACAAAGTAGTGATTGGCTTTTCATTATTACTAATGGAACTATGGTTGATTATGCTAAAAAAAGAATTAAAGATCATATTGGTAGATTTACTAAAATGTACTTATGGTTAAAAGAAGATAAAGATTTAATTGATAATAATAAATTATCTGATGAAAAATTAGAATTCTTAAAAAGTATTGAAGAAAAAGATTCAATATTTCCTGAAATGGATTACACTTTATATTGCTAGAAAATTATTAGAGCATGCACATATAATGTATATTAAAAAATAAAAAAGCTAATTTTAAGTAAAACATCGAGTAGAGGATAATTCTTAATGAATTTCTCCCCTCTCACACCACCGTACGTGCCGTTCGGCATACGGCGGTTCA
>CANRBH010000007.1 GCA_947628825.1 uncultured Clostridia bacterium
CTTCTATTTTTTTAGATTTTTTCTTGTTTAAATATCTTAACTAAATTTTATTGTTCAACAGTCTGGTGTGTGTGTGTACAGCCTCAAGGCTTACAAGCTTTGTCATTTTGTTTTTCCTCGTTTCTTTTGTTTTATAAGTACAATTTTAACACATCTATATTAGTAGAATCAATTATTATTTCATAATTTAATCAAAATGTAATAAAAATGAAAAAACTTATATATGTTATATTGCATCTTCTAATTAGATTTTTGTTTTCATTAAAAATTATCTGTTATCTTTCTGTTGCAAATTACTTGTGTCAACATTCTCATCTGGAACATAGTATTTTGTTCCAAGCATTTTATCTGGTAAGTATTGTTGTTCAACCCAATGCTTTGGAAAATCATGTGGATATTTATAGCCAACAGAATATCCTTCACTAAGCATTCCTTCTGCTGGTGCATTTCTAATATGCATTGGTATTGTTCCTGTATCTTTATTTTGTACATCATCTAATGCTGAATTTATAGCATTATAACTTGCATTAGATTTTACAGAATTAGCATTATATATTGCCGCTTCTGCTAATATTATTCTAGCTTCTGGCATTCCTACCATATGAACTGCTTGCATTGCTGAATTTGCTACAACTAATGCCATCGGATTGCCAAGTCCTACATCTTCTGCTGCTGATATTACTATTCTTCTTGCTAAAAACATTGGATCTTCTCCTGCATTTAATGCTCTTGCTAAATAAAATGCTGTTGCATCTGGGTCTGAGCCTCTCATTGATTTAATAAATGCACTTATATTGTCATAATGAGAATCTCCATCTTTATCAAATATTGCTTTTCTAGTCTGCACACATTCTTTAGCAACGTCAGGAGTTATATTTATAAATCCATCTTTATCTGGTGGTGTTGTAAGTACAGCAACTTCTAAGTTGTTTAGTGCTGTTCTAACATCACCATTTGATGTTAAAGCAAACTTTTTTAAAATATCATCTTCTATTTTAATATTAAAACTTTTTAATCCATCTTCTCTTTCTAAAGATTTTTTCAAAACTGCATAAATATTTTCTTCTGTTAGTGGATGCAATTGAAATACCATACTTCTAGAAATTAAAGCTTTATTTACTTCAAAATATGGATTTTCTGTGGTTGCTCCTATTAAAATAACTGTACCATTTTCAACATATGGTAAAAGAGCATCTTGTTGAAGTTTGTTAAATCTATGAATCTCATCAATAAACAAAATACACTTTCCACTTGGATTTAATAATGTATTTTCTGCATTTGATATTGCATCTTTAATATCTCCTACCCCTGATGTTACTGCATTTAATTTTACAAATTTATATTTTGTTGTATTGCTTATTACTTTTGCTAGAGATGTTTTACCACATCCAGGAGGACCCCATAAAATAATACTAGACAATCTATCTGCTTTTATGGTTCTATATAGTATCTTATTTTCTCCTAAAATATGTTCTTGTCCAACATAGTCATCCAATGTTTTAGGCATCATTCTAAATGCTAAAGGCTCACTTAAATCCATTTCTTCACTTTCTTTCTTTTTTGTTTTGATTGCTTATTTTTTTAATTTCATAAAATATAAGTTGTTATATCTACTATGAAAATTTTATGATAAATTCTTTAATCCTAATTTTATGATATCTTCTACTGATAAATCTTTTGTATCTATTTTTTCTAAAGCACTCTCTATATCTTTTCTAGCATAACCTAATACTTGAAGAGCATCTGCTGCATCTTTTACAATTCCTTCTATGAGTATAGTATTTTCTTCTGCTGTTTCTTCAACAGCCTCTTCTGTTTTCATCTTATCCTTTAATTCAAGAATAATTCTTTGAGCAGTTTTTGCTCCTATTCCAGGAAGTTTCTTTAATTCTCCAACATTGTTTGAAATAACTGCTAATGCGAATTTTGAAGGAGAGATGTTTGATAAAATCTTTAATGCTGACTTTGAACCTATTCCTCCTACACTAATTAAAAGTTCAAACATTGCTAATTCTTCACTTGTTAGAAACCCATATAAGTTTACTTCATCTTCGCTCATTCTCATGTATGTATATATTTTTGCAGTTTTATTTACTTCTAAATTCTGCATTTCCATATCCGGCATAAAAACTTTATATCCAATTCCATTTACATCAATAATAATAAAACTATCCTTTTTTATTTCTACTGTTCCCTTTAGATAATATATCATACGTGACTCCTTTTTTCCTATTTTAATCTATAAATAATTTTTTATCAATAACGTTGATAAATATCAATATTTTTTATTAAAAATTCTTTCAGCTTCAACTTGATTGTATAGTGCTTTTTCTTTATTATAATAAAATGCCCATTCCTTATCTCCATATGAAAAATGCCACCATTCTCCGTCATAAGGAGCAAATCCTTCACTCATCATTGTCTTTCTTAGCATTTTTCTATTATTCATTTGTTCTTCTGTAATTTCTTCATTTTCATAATAGCACTTTGTTGTACTATAGTCTAAAATATCACAACCAAAATCAAGAATTTCATTTTTTGAAACATCAAATATAGCTGCATCAACTGCTCCTCCTGTTGGATGTCCTGCAACTTCTGGAACAGCGATTTTTTCATGGATATATTCATACATTTCCATCTTATCTGTAAATTTATCTTTTACTTCTTCTAATATTTCATTAAAATACTTTTTTTGTTTTTTCATATCTCTGAAACCATATGCAACTATTATTTTATAATTGTTATTTATCTTTTTTAAGTCTTTCGATACTTCAATTAGTTTCTCATATACAGATTTCCTAACAGCTATATTTTGTCCGTATTCTAGCATATTTTTTCTTGCTTGATATATACCAATTACATATTCATCTTCTAAAGGAAGTAATACAAACTCTTCTTTATCTGTCTCTTTATCATAATCATGTATTGTTAGTAATTCTTTATACTTTACAAAATGATTTTTTACCATTTTTTTATCCTTTCAATTTCTTTATTCTATTTATATTTTTTTATCCTTCCAAATTCTTAATTCTATTTATCTTTTTTTATTTCTTTTACAGCTTCTTCAAGTTTTACTGTTATCTGATTTCCTGATGTCATATTTTTTAGAGTGACTACATTATTTTTTATTTCATCTTCTCCTATTATAATTACATATTTTACATTTAAATTATCTGCATATTTAAATTTCTTACCTAATTTTTGGTCTTCAATATTGGTTTGTACATTTAGGCCTTCATCTCTTAATTTTCTTGCTATTTCTGCACACATATCATAATCATCTGTCATTGACATGACTAGCACATCCGATATAGATTCTTTATCTGCTGATATTATGTTGCTATCTACTAATTGGAAGAATAATCTTGATAGTCCAATAGATATTCCTACTCCAGGCATTTTTCTATCTGTATAATATTCTACTAAATTATCATATCTTCCACCTGAACATATGCTTCCTAAATTTTTATATTTATTTAAGAAAGTTTCATATACTGTTCCTGTATAATAATCTAATCCTCTTGCTATTGTTAAATCAATTTTAAAATATTCTTCTGGAACTCCAAATATTTTAATAAATTTTACAACTTGTTTTATTTCACTTAGTCCCTCTTGGAAAGTTTCGTTATCTATATTTAAGTCTTCTAGAGCTTTTACTTTATCGTTGTTAGTTCCATCAATAGATATAAATTTAATAATAGTATCTACTTTTTCTTTTTCAATTGTTTTTAATAGCTCATTTTCAACTTCATCTTTTCCTATCTTATCTATTTTGTCTATTATTCTTAATATTTCAGCTGATTCATTTTCTAATTTTAAACTATAAAATAATCCATTTAAAATTTTTCTATTATTTATACAAATTGTAAAATCGTCAAATCCTAGATTTTTAAAAGTATTATATATAATTGCTGGAAGCTCAGCATCATTTATAATTGATAACTTTCCGTCTCCTATAATATCAACATCACATTGATAAAATTCTCTATATCTGCCTCTTTGTGGTTTTTCACCTCTATAAACTTTTCCTATCTGATATCTTTTAAATGGGAAACTTAATTTGTCATAATATTCTGTTACATATTTTGCAAGTGGAACAGTTAAATCAAATCTAAGTGCTAAATCGTTTTCTCCTTTTTCAAATCTATAAATTTGCTTTTCTGTTTCTCCTCCTGCTTTTGCAAGTAATACTTTTGCATCTTCAATAATAGGAGTATTTAATGGCAAAAATCCGTATTTTTCATAAGACTTTTGTATTGTTTCCTTCATTTTATTAAATAAAATTTGCTCATTTGGCAATAGTTCCATAAAACCTGGTAATGTTTTAGGTTGTATCTTTCCTTTCATAACTAAAATCCTCCTTAATTCATTTTATATTTTTGGTCGTTATGATAATAAAATAAAACTATGTAAGACGGTGCCTACATAGTTTCTTTATAGCTAAATAGGCACAAGCTTATCTAACCTGTACCTACTACAAAATCTATTGTAAAGATACAGGTTTAATGTGATGATGTGCTTCATTTAGTAATCTTATATCTTTCATAATTACTTATATTCCTTTCTTTAAAGTTACAAAATTTATTTTAAATAATTATTTATCAACATTAAATCTAATTTATAAATTTTTTATGTAAGCGGATGAGGTTTGATTTCAATAGAATAAAGCTTTCCATCTGTTTCAACATTGCCAAAAATAGTTGCCTTTTCAATATTTCCATCATTATAAATAGTGCTGGCTGTTATAGTCATCCCCGAAGGTTGTAAAATATCAATTTGTTGATTAGACTTTTTCAAAAAAGCTTCTACCATGCACACAGCAGTAGTTCCTGAACCACAAGCTGTTTCATAAAATAACGTATCAATAGACTTTACCCAAACAATAGGATTAATCTTTAATATTCCGTTCTTTTTTTCACAGAACATTATTCCAACTGCTTCACTATCTTCAAGTTGATACTTATGAATAAATTCCATTCCAAAAGTTTTCAATATTTCTTTTTGTTTTAGATACTTTTGAGCAGAGTTTTCTTGGATAACAACGCTTACCATTCCATTCATTTTAACAATGTATATGCCAGGTTCCTTTTCGGTAATAACATTAGGTCCGTGATACAAAGGAATCTCGCACCAAGCTTTTTGCTCTGCAGTAACTCCACAGTTTATTACGTCATTAGAGTTAACAATCATTTTAATTCTTCCAGCTTTACCGTTAAGATAAATGTAAGCTGCACTTCTTGTTGCATTCCCACAGAACTCTCCTCCAGCCATTTGAAGTTCTGGTTTTCTATCTAAGTCAATGAATCCCACTTGCTCTACATTAGAGTGCTTTGCCATAATTGCATCATTAATTTGCTTTTTTTGCTCTGGGGTATAATTGAATCCATAAACGAATGCTGTGTCATTTCCTGCCGGTCTAAAAATTGAGTAATTTACCTTTAGTACTGAGTTACCATTTTCTAACTTCATCGTGCTTTTTTCCTTTCTCTAAAATCAAAAAAGGATGGATATAAAATTTATTTATATCTGAAATCAACCACGATTTCAATTTTATTATATATATTTTTTGGTTAAAAGTCAAGTTAAAATGCTTTTTAGATCATAATTTCAATTAGTTTTTCATGCTCAGCTTGCTAATAAAAACATTCCATAAAATAATGTTGATTTTTACTAATAATATTTTTGCTTGCAAATATTTTTTAATAGTTTCTTGTATATTTTTTTCTAATTATGGAAATATTAACTATAAATTTATTTAGGAGGTTTTTATGGGTATAGAAAAACACATTCAAGTAACAGGAAAATCAAGTGTATCTTGGAAAGATGCTATAGTTCAAACTATTGATGAGGTTGCTAAAACTATAAATTACATTACTTCAGTAAAAATAGTTGAGCAACGTGCAAAGGTAACTGTAAATAAAATAACTGAATACTATGTTGATTTAGATATTACATTTATGGTTGAACAAAAGCAATAATAAAGGAAGGTGATAATTATGAATCCAACAGATTCACCAAAAGAATATGGAGAATATGTAAAAAAGAAAGCTCCTAACTCACCCATCTTAAAAGATTGTTTTAATGCTTTTTGGGTTGGTGGTTTAATTTGTTGTATAGGCCAGCTTATCTTTTTCTTTTGTCAGTATAAAGGCTTAGATGAAACAGCTTCATCTACTGTTGTTTCTATTTCTTTAATCGGTATAGCTATATTTTTAAGTGCTATAAATGTATTTAATAGAATAGGAAAATTTGCAGGTGCTGGTTCTCTTATCCCTATTACTGGTTTTGCCAATTCTATTGTTTCTCCAGCTATGGAATATAAATCAGAGGGATATGTTATGGGAGTTGGTGCAAAAATGTTTACTGTTGCAGGTCCAGTCTTAGTTTATGGTATTTCTGCTTCAGTTATAGTAGGCATTCTAGCTTGCTTATTTATGTAAGAAATGGAGTGATTTTTAATGAAAAAATTAGGTAAACAAACTTTACAATTAGATAATAAACCCAGTATTTTAAATACTGCTGCTATTGTTGGTCCTAAAGAGCTTAATGGTCCTCTTGCTAAGTATTTTGACAAATGCGTAGAAGATGAATTTTGGGGTGAAGCTTCTTGGGAAAAAGCTGAAAGTAAATTTATTAAAGAAACTGTTAGTACCGTTCTTGGTAAAGCTAATGTTTCAAGTTCTGATATAGATTATGTTTTTGCAGGTGATTTATTAAATCAATGTATATCTTCTAGCTTTGGTATGAGAGATACTAATATTCCTTTTTTTGGATTATTTGGTGCTTGCTCAACTTTTGTTGAGGGCTTATGTCTAGGTTCTGTCTTTATTGATTCAGGTGCTTGTAAAAATGTTCTTTGTGCTACATCAAGTCATTTCTGTAGTGCTGAAAAACAGTTCAGGTTTCCATTGGAGCTTGGAAATCAAAGAACTCCTACAAGTCAATGGACTGTTACTGGTTCAGGTGCAGTAGTTTTAGGAAAATCTGATACAGGCCCTTATATTACACACATTACACCTGGAAAAATAGTCGACTTAGGAATTAAAGATGCAAATAATATGGGAGCAGCTATGGCTCCAGCAGCGTTATCCACACTTTGTGCACATTTAGAGGATACTGGTAGAAGTCCTGATTATTATGATGCAATTATTACTGGTGATTTAGGTTATCTTGGAAAAGATATTTTAATAGATATAGCAAAAACTAAAGGCTATGATATTGCTTCAATATATAATGATTGTGGTGTTTTAATCTTTGATAAAAAGAAACAAGATACACATTCAGGTGGTAGTGGTTGTGCTTGTATTGCTACTGTATTTTCAGGATATCTATATAAAATGATGAAAGAAAATAATATTAAAAAATTATTGCTTATTGCGACTGGAGCTTTAACTAATGCAACAACAAGTCAACAAGGTGAATCAATTCCAGGTATTGCTCATGCAGTTGCAATAGAGATGTAATTTTTAGAAAGGAGTTTTGTATAATGATAAAATCATTATACGAGAATTGAATATGGAATATTTTCAAAGCATAGATTGGATGACAATGCTTAACTGTTTTATTATTGGTGGTATCATTTGCGTTGTTGGTCAGATTTTAATTGATAAAACCAAACTTACTCCCGCTAGAATATTAGTCGTATATGTTACTTTAGGAGCTATACTTGGTGGACTTGGAATATATAAATATTTAATAGACTTTGCAGGATGTGGTGCTACTGTTCCTCTTACAGGCTTTGGTGCAAACCTAGCAAAAGGTGCAATGGAAGCAGTTAAAGAACAAGGCTTACTTGGTGCATTTACTGGTGGAGTTAAAGCTTGTGCTGGTGGTATTGCAGCAGCAGTATTCTTTGGTTATATTGCTTCACTTGTTGCTAAACCTAAAATTAAAAAACAATAATTTAAGGAGCTTTGCTCCTTTTTTTTTTACATATAAAAATTTTAAAAAATCTTGCTTTTTATTTTTTTGTTATGATATAAATTAATTAAAATATTTTTAAGGGTGGGGTTTTCATGATTATGTTCCTTCCGCACAAGTATTGTTCTTCTTATGCAGAAATACAGAAAGGAGTCTTATATATTTATAGAGTGTCTCGGTTCCGTTCTTTAATGTTCGAACTAACTTATTTATCTAAGAAAAGCCATTGTGTTTATTGTGGTAGAAAGCTTAGATTAAGCTTTAAAGATTCTGCAAGAACTCTAGATCATATGTATCCAGAAGCAATTGGTGGAGTAACTATTACTGATAATCTTGCTATTTGTTGTTCTTCATGTAATAGTGAAAAAAGAGCTATGACTGTTCAAGAATATTTAACTTTTTTAAGTCTTCCTAAAAAAGAAAGGTCTAGATATGCTAAAAAAGTTTTGTCCTCTAGAGAGTCTATTTATTATTCTACTGGTTTTTCTCTTCCTAGTGAATGGATTGAATATGTAAAAACTTCTTCTATTAGAAATGTTGCAATAGCAGAAAAAAGAGGAAATCTTTATATTAAAGTTTCTAAGTTCTATGAAAAATATAAAAATTTTCCCTTTCCCGTTATTGTTGATAAAAAAGGAATCGTTCTCTACAATTATGCAGTTTATCTTTATGCAAAAGATAAAAACATAAAAAAGGTTCCAATAATAAGACTTGAAAACGTTGACTGCAAAGATAGAAAACTTAATTAATTTGTATAAGCTTTATAGTTAGTGTGCAACACACAAAAAATCTTGGAAATAAAATTCCAAGATTTTTTAAATTTATTTTATCTCTTACTAAATTGTGGAGCTTTACGAGCTTTTTTAAGACCATATTTCTTTCTTTCTTTTTCACGAGAGTCTCTTGTTAATAATCCGTTTGATTTTAATACTGGTCTATATTCTTCTTGATTTGCTTCATTTAATGCTCTTGCTATTCCATGACGAACTGCTCCAGCTTGACCTGCAAATCCGCCACCTTTAACTGTTGCTACAACATCATATTTTGTTAATGTTTCAGTAACTGTTAATGGTTGTTTTACAATAACTCTAAGTGTTTCTTCTCCAAAGTATTCTTGTATGTCTTTACCGTTTACAGTAATTTTTCCTTTTCCTTCAGTAAGTCTTACTCTAGCTATTGAACTTTTTCTTCTTCCTGTACCTAAGAATACATCATTATTTTTTGACTTAGCCATTTATAGTTTCCTCCCTCTTAAAATTTCCATACTTCTGGTTTTTGTGCTACATTTTCATGTTCAGCGTCTGCATATACTCTTAATTTTGTAAGCATTTGTCTTCCTAAACTATTATGTGGTAACATTCCTTTTACTGCTATCATCATAGCTTTTTCTGGTTTTGTTTCCATCATAACTCTTGCAGAAGTTTCTTTCATATTTCCAACATATCCTGTAAAATGAGTATATTTCTTTTGATCTAATTTCTTTCCTGTAAGTACTGCTTTTGAACAGTTAATTATTATTACATAGTCTCCTACATCCATATTAGGTGTAAAAGTTGGTTTATGTTTTCCTCTTAATAATTTTGCAGCCTCTGAAGCAACTCTTCCTAAAGGTTTATTTTCAGCATCAATTATATACCATTTTCTTTCAATTTCATTTTTCTTAACACTATAAGTAGTATTATTCATGGTAAAATTTCCTCCATTTCTATTTCAAAATAAATTATATATATGAAACCTTAAGAGTTTATTTACCGGGGAATTGCTCTAAAAGGTCATATTTACTATAACGCTATATTATTTTATTACAAATTGCAAAAAAAGTCAAGGAATTTTGTAAAAAATATTGACATAACTGAAAATTTGTAGTATTATAATTAATGTATTTAAAGAAGAAGAATTTACTTCTCACCTTAACTAGATTAAGTCTTAGAAAAAGGTATTTATAAATTTTCATATTTTATAGTAATCTTGTATTACTTTTTATGTGTTTTTATAAATTAGAGAAGTAGATTGGTTCATAGCCAATCTTTTTTATTTATTATAAATTTAGGAGGTGTTTTAACATAAAACAAGAATTACCTATTAACGAACAGATTAGAGCTGATAAAGTTCAAGTCATTGATGAAAATAATCAAAAATTAGGAGTATTACCTTTAAATGAAGCTTTAGATTTAGCTTTTGAAAAAAAATTAGATTTAGTTTTAGTTGCTCCAAATAATGATCCTAAAGTTTGTAGAATTATGAACTATGGAAAATATAAATTTGAACAAGCTAAAAAAGAAAAAGAAGCTAGAAAAAAGGCTAAAGTTCTTGAAGTAAAAGAAATAAGAATTACGCCTAATATTGATAGCCATGATTTAGACTTTAAAATAAAGAATGCTAAGAGATTTATAGAAGATGGTAATAAAGTTAGATTTACTGTTAGATTTAGAGGTAGAGAAATGAACTACATAAAACAAGGTGAAGAAGTTTTAAATAAAATAATTGAACTACTTCAAGATGTAGCAGTACCAGAAAAAAAGCCAGTTCTAGAAGGTAAAAATATGTTTATTATCTTAGCAAAAAAAGCTTAAATTCACATTGTTTATTATTAGTTTTTATAAACTAAATAATTATATATTTTATACAAGGAGGATATTGTTATGCCAAAGTTAAAAACAAATAAAGCTGCTAAAAAAAGATATCATTATACAGCTACAGGAAAAGTAAAAAGAACTAAAGCTAATAGAAGACATTTATTAGCTAATAAAACAAACAGACAAAAAGCAAGCGGAAGCGTTCAAGATGCTTACGTAGATAAAACATGTAAGAATCATGTAAAGAAATTACTACCATATGGTAACTAAAATGACTAACTAAAAAAGGAAGGTGATTATAAATGGCAAGAGTAAAAACTGCAGTTATTACAAGAAAAAAACATAAAAAAATATTAAGAAGAGCTAAAGGTTATTATGGAGCTAAGGGATACAGATTTAGACAAGCTAAACAAGCTGTTATGAAATCTGGAAACTACGCTTTCGTTGGAAGAAAAGACAAAAAAAGTAATTTTAGAAGATTATGGATTACAAGAATAAATGCAGCTGCAAGATTAAACGGAATGACTTATAGCACATTAGTAGCTGGTCTAAAAAAAGCTAATGTTACAATTAACAGAAAAATGTTAGCTGACTTAGCTGTAACTGATAGCAAAGCATTTGCAGAAATTTGCAAATTAGCTAAAAGTGCAAAATAATATAAATTTTTAATTTCGTATTAAGATTATATGTATAAAAAAATGGAGTGTTCTGCTCCATTTTTTTATTAACCTAAAACGTTAAGTGTATCCCCTTCACTCATTCCATTTAGATTATAATATGTTTCTGGTATGTTACCTACAATTACCGCTTCTGCTAGAAGGACTTGTGTATTTACATCCTCATCACTATCTTTATATGGTGTTAAAATACTTATATGGCAAGTTATATCAATATAAATTCTATGCAAAGTTTGGTTTATACCAGCGTCTGAAAACTCTGACTTTATGTTTGTTTCAATATTTCCTACTGTAACCATTGTTAGTCTTATATTAGGGCCTTTTCCAATGAAAAATTTATTACCAGTAATAGTTCCTAATCTTAAATCAAAATTAGTGTTTTCTGCTTTATCTAATTCTTCTTGTAATTCCAAAGCGATACTTGAGCAAATCTTGTTTATATTAACAACATCCAATTTCATTAATTTGATATTTCCATCACTATCTTTTTCTATTGTGCATAAGTCTTGATATGTCATATCCTTCATTGCATTGCTTGCAGCATTATTAGAAAGAGTCGCAGCTGTCCCTCTTGCTAAAACCCTTGATTGTCTTTCTAAAAGTGGAGTAATTGTGTTATCAATAAGTTTTATAGCTGTATAATAAGATATAAATATAATCAACATTATTATTAGCAAGAATTTTTTTCTGTTATCAAATCTTGTAGTAATTCCAACAATTCTCGGTAGTCTAAATCTTGAATAAATCTTATCCATCCTACCCCATATACTTTTCTATAAATAATTGATCACCAGGAAAAATCTTATCACTTTTTAATTCGTTAGTGTCTATTATACTCTGAACTGTACTATTAAAAGCTTTTGCTATTTTCCACAAGCTATCATTCGGTTTTACTTGATAAATAACCATATTGTAATCATCTACATATTCATTTTCCAATTCTTCAATATTATTTATAAGTTTTAAATCTACATTTCGAGAAGATACTATATTAAAACCTAAGTCAAGTTTTACATTAACTTCTCCACCTGGCATAATATTAAAGTCTTGCAAGATAATATCCGGCTTAACTTTTACATTTGACTTGCTAGTTATTCCATTACAGCTTACCTTACATTCAAAAGGAACATCTAATTTTCTAGTTTGAATACCTGTCATTCCATTAGAAGAACAAGTAAATAATAAATTAACATTTCCATTTATCATTACTTCGTTGTCATTAACTCTACTATTAGTTACTACTACTTTAGCATCAACATCATATACTTTTTCATCCCCAATATCTAAAAGTTCTTTTTGATTTATACTATATGTTCCATCATAAGTAGCTTTATTTTGAATCATCTTAATGTTGCTTTGTTCAAATTTTAAATTCGTACTTGGACTGTATAAATCCTGAATTAAATTTATTTCTTTATTATCATAGGCAGTTGCATTAACTCCTACTTCTATCTCAACATAAATTGAATGTTCCTCTACACTATTAGGTTTAACAACCATATTTTTAATTTCAAAATCATATTCACAAGGATTATTTTCTGTAATATCCTGCATATCAATAAAGCCCATTATTGGGAATTTTGCAGTAACTGAATTTATCCTTCCATCTTCAGTTGAATATAATATTTTAAGCCTAATATCAGCTTTTGTAAGAATCTTGTTGTAACTTACCTTAATGCTTTTATTAGTAATATCACTATTAACTTTTAATATTTCTGCTAGATTATCATTGCTGTCTATATTAACTGTTTCCTTGGCAACTGTTTTAGTTTGACCTACTCCAAGTACAACATTAACTGGAATAGTGCTTTCTAGTTTTTGTATATCTTTTAAATCAACATTATTAACAAATTCAACATTAGAATTTGCTAGAATTGTTATTTCAAAATTCAAACTTGCTTTTAAATTAACTTTTCTTTCATTTACAATTTTACAATCTACTTGCCCTAATGAAACTTGTATATTATCATTCATATCTGATGTAACATTTTCTACATTAAAACTTTGAGAAAAATCAAGAGTATGATTTATACTTCTTACTCCTCTTGTTTTTCCATCATCACCAATATACATTGCATATACGTTTACTGAACCATCAACTCTAACTTTTCCATCCATTACTTCTTTTTTATAAATATTAACTACTCCACTAGTTCCTATTATTTCAAGTATGTCCGGTTTTACATCTGGAACAATGCAGTCTCCATCAACTTCTATAGTTTCATTTTTATTTGTAATTACTTGATTGATAGCCAGTTTACTTTTTTCCAACTTTATAGCCATAGCCTACCTCCTTAACATTTACTTAAATATATGCCATTAAAGTTAGATTATGCAAAAAATAAATAAGATTCGAATCATTATTTTAATTCAAATCTTATCCTTTAATTCGATATAAAGCAGTTATAGTTCTTGCTCACTATTCTCCATACCTAAAACATCAATTACTTCTCCTGTTCTAACACTGTATCTACTGCATAAATCATTATAAGATATTTTGCTTCCATCCATATTTCGACCATTTCTATATTCATTTCTCAATTTCATAGCAAGATTTTCTAACTGTACTTTTTCAAGTTCTCTCCTTGCTTTGCTTCTACTAGAATCACTATAAGATGTATCATCATAATACATTTCACTTAATATTTTTTCTGCTGCTTTTCCATTTTCAAGGATAAAGTATATCCTAGCAAGATTTATTCTTGTTTCTACATCTATAAAACTTTTTTTCATATCATACAGTATTTTTTCTACTATGCCACCTTTTGTATTGCCTTTTTCTTTTTCTTTCTTTTTACGTGATACTACAACACTATATAATTTATTATTTTTTAATCTGTCTTTTCTAAGCTTTTTTGATTCTTCTTCACTTAAATTTTCCATATATTGATAGACTTGCCATGTTTTTATTCCAAGTTTTCTTGCGACTTCTTTTGGATATATATATTCTATCAGCTCACTTCTAATTTTTTGTTCCAATAGTTTTCTTTTTTCTAACACATCAGGACTTTTTATTTCTTTTTGATATATAGTTTCAATATTTGAATTTTTCACTACCATAATCACCTCTAAATTTATGGTATTATATCACAGAATTAAAGGAAAATCAACTGTTTTGACGAACTGGTAAATATAAGAGCATAAAAAATAAAGTAGCCATTAAAACTACTTTATCCTAAAAATTTAATTTAAAGAAACCTTAACCTTCTTTGGAGTCTTAACTAATGGTGGAATAAGTGGGCTATAACTTTCTCCATCAAATACATCAACTTCAACAGTTCTAGTTAATACATCCTTGTATTGGTAAGATACATTTCTTTCGTTTTCATCATACTTAACCACAAAAATATTAGGGTAAGCTTTTTCTATTGTTGCTTCCTTTTCAAACGATCTACTTCTTCCTAGAGATCCTTTTACAATAATCTTTTGTCCAATTTTTTCCTTGATGTCAGTTTGTAAGTTTGTAATATCCTCTTGGTAAATCATTTAATCACCTACTTTTCTTATGATGTTTAAAAACTATCATTTTTGTCGAAAAAAGTCAATGAAAATTATGTTTATCAAGTTTATATATTGTTAGAGTTTCAATAGTTTCAGAGTAATATTACAAATATATTACAATTTGTTTTTTCACAAAAAAATAGACATAATTCTTATTTTTTTATTTATGTCTATTTTTCTTGTAAACTTATTTGATATAAATATCTGGATTTACATATTCTCCATCTTTTAAAATTTCAAAATGTAAGTGGCTTCCATCTCCTGATTCAAATACTGCTGAGTTACCAACTGTGCCTATTGACTGTCCTTGTTCTACTTTATCTCCTTCTTTTACAAATTCTGTGCTAAGAAGGCTTGAATATACTGTTTGGAATCCATCATTATGTTCTATTGTTATACTTAATCCATATCTTGGGTCTTCTTTGATATACTTTACCGTTCCTGGAGCAGATGCTTTTACAACTGTTGTTTTCTCTGCTTTAATATCTATTCCTCTATGTGTAATCCATTCTTGTAATGTATCAGAATATATTAGACTATCCATTGAATAACTTGTTATATTGTCACCTTCAACAGGCCTTATAAATTGCTCAACTACTTTTTGTTCTGGATTATTATCTTTCTCTACATTTGTATTACTATTTGTCTCTGTATTTGTATTATTATTTTGGTTTTCGTTTTCCTTAGTAGTACCATTAACTTCTTTTTCTTCATTAGTTGAATTTTCAGTTGTAACAGTATTTGTGTTGCTTTCAATAATGTCATTTTTTAATTCATTTACTGTTCTAGTAAGTTCTGAACTAGCCTGTTCTAGTGATTCCATTTCAGATAATCCTACTGAATTTCTATTTACTCTAGCTTCCCTTGATAATTTTTCTTCATTAGCAGATAAAATAATTGCAACTAAAAGCAATACTATCGAAATAATAAATCCCATTATACTTAAACTTCTTTTATTTACTGTACTTTCCTTTTTCTTTCCTTCCTTCATAATATCCTCCTAAAAATTTACTAATTAAATTATTTCCAATTTTTAGTCTTATATACATTTATTACATTTTTAATTTGTTTTAAATTTGTAATTTACATAATATTGTGGTATAATATTATTTAGTACATTGAAAATCTTAGAAAAAATTTCAATTTCAAATTGGAGGTATCATCTTATGTATTTACCCATTGAAAAATTTAAGGATATAATAGTTAAGGCTGTTAAAAGCAAGGCCTTTACGATTATATCTGGAGAAACCGGCTCCGGCAAATCGACACAAGTTCCTAAGTATCTATCCGAAGTTTTTAGTCAGGTCATCGTCACTGAACCTCGGATTATGGCTGCAAAAACACTTGCTATGCGGGTATCTGAGGAAATGGGTTTAACACTTGGAAATGAGGTTGGTTATAATACTGCCTATGACAAGTGCTATTCTCAAAACAGCAAAATCCTTTTCTGCACTGATGGGCTTCAGCTTGTCAGAACTATCTTTGGAAGCAACAATCAAGAGTCAAAAGTTCTTATTATTGATGAAGTTCATGAGTGGAATTTAAACATGGAAGTTCTTATTGCATGGTGCAAATTCATGTATCAAAAATGGAACACTAAGGTTGTCATTATGAGTGCTACCATGGATACTCAGGACCTTGCTACGTATTTTGGTGAAGATACTGCTGTAGTTGAAGTCCCTGGCACTTTGTATGATGTAAAGTTTGAAACAAAACCTAAGGATGATTTGATTAGCACTATCAAAGAAAAAGCACTTGAACTTAAGAACATCCTTGTTTTCGTTCCTGGTAAAAAAGAGATTAGCGACACCATCAAAAAATTAAAAGATGAAGAATTAGATCAGCTTTGCAATATCTTTTCCCTTCATGGTGAAATGGGCTGGGAAGATCAAAAGAAATGTTTCGAGTCATATAACAAGCCTAAAATTATCGTTTCTACTAATGTAGCTCAGACATCTCTTACTATTCCTGACATTGATGTTGTTGTTGATACTGGACTTGCAAAAATAACTAAAGTTATTGATGGTATCCAAGGTCTTTATCTGGTTGACATTAGCAAGGCTGACATTAAACAGCGTATGGGTCGTGCTGGTAGAACTAAAAATGGTGAATATTATCTCTGTTCTAACGTTTCAATGGATTTTCGTTATGAATATCCAGTTCCGGAAATTCAAAGAAGTATCTTGGACCGTGTTGTACTGCAACTTGCTGATATTGGCTTAGATGCTGAAAATCTTGAGTTCTATCATCAGCCTAGCATTGACAAAATTATGTCTGCTAAAAAAGAACTTATCACTCTTGGTGCAACAAACTCTGACAATACCGTAACTGAAATTGGTCATAAAATGGTTAAAATTCCGGTTTCTGTTCAGGCTTCTCGCATGATTGTTGAAGCCGAAAAATACGGTGTTACTGAGCAAGTTATCATCATTGCAGCTATTTTGGAAATGGGCAGTCTTCTTGGAAAAAGACGTCTTGAAAATGGAGAAGAAATTACATCAGAGTATAGTGATTTTACAGATGAAGGAAAAAGCGACCTTTTAGCTGAACTTGATGTCTGGAATTATCTTGCAAAGTTAGGTTATGTTGATTTTGATAAGTATTGTATTAACAAGCAAGTGTTTTTCAAGGTAAAAGAACATATTAAAAGACTTCATGAAGCAGTTTCTAATATCGTTGAAATTTCTAGTGGAACTGACCGAATGGCAATTCTTAAGTCCTGTCTTCATGGACTGGTATCCCATATTTACTATGAATCTTATCGCGGAGTATCTAATAAAAATGAAGGAATAAAATATATCAACAAAAAAAGCTGCTTTAGAGTTATTCCTTATGCTTATTTGCTAATTGGTATTCCGCAGACTATCCAATACGTTAACCGCCGGTTTGGTGGCTTAAGCGAGATGAATATCGTAAAGTTTGGTAGTGTTGTTCCTGTAGAAATGGTTAAAGAATTGCTTCCTGGTTCTGTTCAAAAAGTAGAAGAACTTAGCTATGATGAGTATGAAGATGCTGTTAGAGTGGAAATCGACTATATCTTTGATAATAGAAGTATTAAAACAGAGTATCGTTATGAGCATGAGCATCCTGAATATAGCAGATTAAAAGATGAATATGAAGCTCCTCATAGTTATAGTCCTTATATTAAACGTCATCAAGATCACTTAAATTTTGACGGAAAAGAATATGAAGTCCATTACAGTTTTGATTCTATTCCCTATATTTGCCTTGATGTTGATACTATCTTCACTACTACTGAAAATACTGCTTATCTGAAAAATGGAACTCAAGTACAATTTTCTTGTTTTATGGATAAAGGCTTTACGATTAACGAACTTAAAAACAGCTTAATTCGTAAATCCTTTTCTAGCAGTATCGATTTTGAAAAAAGGCACTATAGCAATATCAACATCACTGGTGTGCAAAGTATTCTTGATAACAAGAATCTTCTGGGTAAAGTAGAGATTAAGGTTTATGAGAAGTACGGTGTTGAGCCCAGAATTCTATATGGATGTATTTGCCTTAAGAAAAACACTGTTCACTTTGCATTAGTTGAAGATGAAAAAGATGCAAGTGAAAACACCTCTGAAGCCTTCCAATTCTTGTTCATGAAGGAAATCGAGCAAAAATATGGCAACAATAAGTTTAGTCATTTGCCCGGTAAAAAGAAAAAAGTCCTTACCCCTGCTGAACAAGATGCGAAATTGGAATTTGACTCTCTTGTAAGAGAACTGCTACCTGACCTTACAGTTGACAACTATAGCGAGACTATGGAATTTCTTGATGTATGTTATCAAGAAGCTATGGAAAAAACTGCATAAGGTAAAAGTAGCAAATCTAAGACATCCCGAGGGCAAGTGCCCTTGGGATGTCTTCTTATCAAACATAATATTTTATACTAAATCGAAGATGCTAATTTAGCTATTATAGCATCAGTTAAAATTTATAAATTTACAATTTCTACTCCTGTATAGAAGTGTTTTATTATTTCTTCATAATTACTTCCTTGTTTTGCCATACTATCTGCACCAGTTTGGCTCATACCAACTCCATGCCCATATCCTATGACATTAAATTTAATATTATCTCCCTCAAAGTTAAATGTAAAGTTTGTAGATCTTAGTCCTAAAGTTGTTCTTACTTCTACTCCTGATAGATTTAAGTTTCCAACTTTAAGAGTTTTTACTCTATTTGATTCTGTATAATCTACTATCTCGATGCAATTTTCTTGGTTAAAATCTATGTTCAAATCTTGGTGCTTTTCTAATATCTTATTTTTAAATTCTTCTTTAGATAATACTACCTCTGAGCTATATTGTGAGTATGCATCTTCTCCAGATGTTTCAACTGGTTGCAAATATGGATAATTTGTTCCTCCCCAAACTCCTGCTGGAGTTTCTGTTATTCCTCCACTATTTGAATGGAAAAATGCATCAATAACTTCTCCATCATATGTAATTACTTTTCCTTTTGTTGAATAAACTGCTTTTTCTATTTTACTCCAGTTTTCCTCTCTTACGTCTTCTTCCCATCTTGCTAATCTATTCTCCTTTGTAATCCAAGCCTGGCAGCAATTTGAATCATCACATATGTCCGCTTCTTCATGTTTTTTACTATTCTTTATCATATATAAAGTATAAGTTCTTGCAACAACTGCTTGTGCGTTTAGTGCTTCTTGTTCAAATGTAGCAGGCATTTCACCCGAAACAACACCCAACAAATAATCATCTAAACTTATCTCTTCTACCCAATTATCATTTTTATGCAATAACTTGATTGTAGAAAATTCTTTATAATCATACTTATCTTTATTTAATTCGCTATTTTCTTGTCCTTCTGTTGTATTTTGTATAGTTTCAGCTTCTAGACTACTTGTTTGTATAAATTTTTGTGAAAAGACTGCTGGTATAAAAAATATTAGCAGTAACAAAATTATAAACAATAATATTATTTTTCTCATTTATGCCTCTTTTAACTCTTTACTTAAGTTTTCTAAAACTCTTTTTTCTATTCTAGATACTTGAACTTGACTGATTCCAATAATATCCGCTACCTTCTTTTGTGTTTGGCATTTGTAATATCTTAAAAAAATAATTTTCTTTTCTCTTGGTTCTAAGTTATTTATACATTGTTTAAGTGCTAATTTATTTACAATTATTTCTTCATTATTTTCTTTAGAACTTAGTTTATCTATTAGAGGAATCTCATCATCATCTGATTTATCATCTAATGATTTTATACAATTTTCACTGTCTAAAGCTAATGCTATCTCTTCTTTATCAACTTTTAATTTTTTTGCTAAATCTTCTATTGATATATTTGGATTACTTTTTTGTTCTAAAGTAACTTTACTATAAAGTTCTTTAATCTGTCTTGATATTTTTATTGGTCCATTATCTCTTAGAAATCTTTTTATTTCACCTATTATGTAAGTCACTGCAAAAGTTGATAGCATTACATTATATGAAAAGTCAAATTTTTGAACAGCTTTAATAAAACCTATTGCTCCTATCTGATAAATATCATCAAACTCATAACCTCTATTTTCAAATCTTCTAGCTATATTTATAATAAGCCCCTTATTTTCTAGGACAAGTTCATTAAGCACATCTCGATTACCTTGTTGTGCTTCTAATATTTTTTTCTTTAGATTTTCTTCCATGAAGCTCTCTCCTATATTTTATGCTTCTAAAACATTTTTAATATCATTTTCAACATTTTCCTCTTCAGTCTTAGGACTTATTTTTTTCTTCATACATACCTTTGTACCAAATCCTATTGCTGATTCTACTTTTATTTCATCCATAAAACTTTCCATAATTGTAAAGCCCATTCCAGACCTTTCTAAATCAGGTTTAGATGTATACAATGGTTTCATTGCCATTTCAACATCTTCTATTCCCTTACCATTGTCTGAAATTTCAATTTGAACAGTATCTATGTATATCTTGGCTTCAATTTTAACTATGCCATTTTCATCATCGTATCCATGAATTATGCTATTTGTAACAGCTTCTGATACTGCTGTCTTTATATCTGATAACTCATCAATAGTTGGGTCTAATTGCGATACAAATGCAGCAACTGCTATTCTAGCAAAAGCTTCATTGCACGTTTTACTTGAAAATTCTAACTTCATTTCATTATCATATAATCCCTTCATTTTCTTCTTCCTCCTTATCAATATCTTCTTTGATTGTGATTATTCTTGATACTCCACTCATATCAAATATTTTTTTCATTCTTTTGTTTACATTGATTATTTCAAAATTTCCTCCTAGCATTTTTACTAACTTAAATCTTCCAAGAACCATTCCTATTGCTGAACTATCCATGAATTCAATTCCACTAAAATCAAATATTACTTTTTTAGGACTATAAATTTCAATGTCATTATCAATCTTTCTCCTAATCTTATCTGCAGTGTGTTGGTCAATTTCTTCTGTTACTCTAATAATCAATTTTCTATTTTCTTTTGAATATTCTGAAATCATTTTTTCCTCCTTTGCGCAAAAAAATAAACTATAAATATTATAGTTTATTTTTCCATATATTGCCATAAGAAGTTTTGTCGTTTTATTAGAACTTTTCGACATTTTTCTTATTCATTTTGTTATTTGTTATTATTTTCTTCTAAATTAAGTTCTATTTTGTAAATTTCATAACCTTTATCAACTACTTTCATGTCTAAATTTTCTATGAATAATGTTGCTTTAAAGTCTTTTATAGATTTTTCAATAGCATCTTTTAAATTTTCATTTACTCCTAGATTTAAGTTTTTAATTGGAGTTTTTAATGAAACATTGTTATTTGTTTTTTCGCCTCTTGCTTGGCTTATTATCTCAACCATTTGATCTCCGTATTTTACTTCATTGTCAAACTTAAACTCTAATGGTTTTATTTCTGTTAAGTGTATTGATTTGCTTGTATGATATAGTTCTTGGAATATTTCTTCTGTAATAAATGGGAAGAATATACTAAAGTCTTGTAATAATTTATAAAGTAATGTGTAAACAGTTTTTTGTCCGCTATATCTTGCTTTATCTCCAAATTCTTCTGGTCTATATAATCTGTGTTTTACTATTTCAATATAATTATCGCAAAACTCCCAGAAAAATTTTTCTAATATATTTAATGCTAATCCAACTTCATATTCATCTAAGTATCCTAGGAATTGTTTTTCCATATCTTGAAAACGACCTAAAATCCACTTGTCTACGTATTCATAATCATTAAATTCTTTATCTTCATAATCTGCTAAATGCATTTCAATAAATTTAGCAACATTCCAAATTTTATTTATTAGCTTCTTTCCACGAAGAAGAGTTTCTTCACTAAATACTATATCTGTACCTAGTCTTCCAGTTCCAGCCCAGTATCTAATAACATCTGCTGAATATTGCTTAATTAAATCTATTGGTTCAACCTTACTATTTCCTTTACTCTTGCTTATTTTTTCACCTTTGCTAGCCATAACAAATCCTGAAATCATTACATTGTCCCATGGTCTTTGTCCAAAGTGATAAAAACTTTTTACTATTGTATAGAAATCCCATGTTCTAATAATCTCACTAGCATTAGTTCTTAAGCTCATTGGTTTTAATATATCTTCATAGTTTTCTTTTTCACCATATCTCATATTTATAAGTGGGGTTACTGAAGATGTTGCCCATGTATCCATTATATCTACTTCTGGTACAAATTCTGCACAACCACATTTTGGGCACTTATCTACCTTAGGACTATCTACTAATGGATTTACTGGTAAGTCTTCTTTTCTTGCAAATACAGGCTCTCCACATTCTTTACAATACCATACTGGGAATGGAACACCAAAATATCTTTGTCTTGATATACACCAATCCCAAGCTATGTTGTTAACCCATTCATCATATCTAGCATGCATATGAGCAGGATGCCATTTGATTTCATTTCCTATTTTTAAGAAATCTTCTTTATGGTTCATCAAGTCTATAAACCATTGTTTTATTACAGTATATTCTACCTCTCTGCCACATCTTTCATGTGTTTGTACTTCATGCTCTAATTCTTCTATTTTAACTACATATCCACCAGCTTGTAAGTCTTCTATAATCTTAGCTCTTGCTTCTTTTATTTTTAAACCACCATAGTTTGGCACTTTTTCATCAATTCTACCATCAGATGTAAATATATATTTTAGTGGAAGATTATATTTTTTCCACCATTCAATATCTGTTTGGTCTCCAAAAGTACAGCACATAACAGCACCTGTACCTTTATCTACTGCAACTTTTGAATCTCCCATAATTGGAACTTCTACATCTATTACTGGAATATGTGCAGTTTTTCCTATTAAATGATTGTGCTTTTCATCTTCTGGGTTAACAAATACACTTACAATAGCAGGCAATAGTTCTGGTCTTGTTGTAGCTATTGTAAATTCTTCATTATCCTCTACTGTTTTAAAGTTTATGTAATTAAAAGTTGTTTTAATTGTTTTTGTTTCAAGCTCTGCTTGTGCAATAGAAGTTCTACATTCATTGCACCATAAAGCAGGACTTTCTTTATGATAACAGTGTCCTTTTTCAACTAAATCTAAAAATGATGTTTGGCTTATTTTAATTGTTGATGGTGCAACTGTTTTATAATGAATATCCCAATCCGTACTTACTCCCATCTTGCTAAATAAGTCTTGGAATTCTTCTTCAAATTTATCTGTTGTTTCATAACATAATTTTGAAAATTCTTCTCTTCCAATCTCATGAGCTCTTTTTCCTTGTTCTTTTTCAACAAATCTTTCACTTGGAAGTCCATTATCATCAAATCCAAATGGATAAAATATATTATATCCTCTTAATCTTTTATATCTAGCAAGCATTTCTGTTTGAGAATAAGAAAAAATATGTCCTATATGAATCTTTCCATTTACAGTTGGTGGAGGTGTATCTATAGAATATACCTTTCTTCCATCCTTTTTAAATTCATAGATTTTATTATCTTTCCAATAATTTAACCATTTTTCTTCTTTTTCACTTGCGTTATACTTTTTATCTAACATTATATACCTCTTTCTAATTAGTTAACTATTTTAAAATGCAAAAAATTATTCCACAAACTATACACAAAATTAGTCCTAAAATTTTAATTATTTTTGCTACTTTATTTTTATCTGATGAACTAAAAAATTTATCACCAATTTTTCTTGCATCATAAATAGCCGTAACACTTATTGCAATTATTATCAATAAAAATATTTTCATATTCAACATCCTTGTTTAACTAAAAAATTCTACACTAAACTTGTTTTCAAACTCTTCTCCTGGTGATAAAACTAGCATATCTGGCTTTTTTACAAATACTTCTGAGCTGTTAATCCTATCTGCCGTAGACATCCAAGGTTCTAAACATATAAATGGAGCTCCTGGTTTTGACCAGATTCCTAAGTATGGCCATCCACTAAAATCCATTGTAAGTATAGTCTTTTTCGTTCTTTTATTTTTTAAGCTTATAATTTTATTTTGAATACCTTTTACTATTATTGCATCATTATCAAAAGTATGCTCATCTAATGATATTATTTTATCGTTTTCTAGAATATTTTTTGCATACTCTGTAACAACAAGTCCATCAATTAAATACAAGAAATGCACTCTGGTTTCTTCTTCTTCAAATTCTAAATAGTAGTTTCCTTTTTTCAAATCATCTTGGTCAATCTTAAATGCTGGATGTGATCCTAATCCAAAAGGCATATTACTTGTTCCTGTATTTATTACTTTATAAATAAATATTAGCTTATTTTCTTCTTGTCTATATGTGTTATAAAGTTCAAATTCATAAGGATATCGTGCCATAGTATATTTATTGCTTTTTAGAACATAAGAATGAAAATTATCCAGCTTAGTAACAGGCTCATACTGCATATCTCTTGCAAATCCATGTTGCATTATTTCAAAAGTTCTGCCATTTATCATTGTTTGATTTTTCTTTAGCTTTCCTACTATTGGAAATAATACTGGAGCATGTCTTTTCCAATAAACTTTTCCGTTTTCATCTCTTACATCTTCTCCTTGGTGGATTTTTTCAATTCCATCTAGTTTAAAACTTATTAGCTCACCACCAAAACTTCTTGTAGTCATAAGAGCTCCCATGACATTTCCTTTCTTGCAAAAGGTACTTTGCAAAATTAAAATTTATGTCAATATTATATTATCTTTTAGGCAAAAAATCAATATTTTAAGGACAAAATTTAACAACTGTCTGTAAATTTTATAGACAGTTGTTTTTATTATCATTAAAAAATTAATCAATGATTATCTATGTTTTTAAAAAATCTAGATTTTGCATACTTATCTTCTATTTTTTTATTGAAAGAATTTTAAATTGTGCTATACCTGCTGGTATATTAGCACTTACTATATCACCCTTTTTGGCTCCAAGAAGTGCTGATCCTATTGGTGATTCATTTGATATTCTGTTTTGTGCTAAATCAACTTCTGTTGATCCAACAATAGTATAAGTTACATCTTCATCAAATTCCATGTCATGTACTTTTACTATATTTCCAATTTGAACAGTTTTAGTATCTATTTCTGCTTCATCAATAATTTTAGCATGTCTTAGTTTATTTTCTAATTCAATTATTTTATTCTCATTAGCTTCTTGTGCTGATTTTGCTTCATCATATTCTGAGTTTTCTGATAAATCACCATATCCAAGTGCTACTTTTATTCTTCCTGCTATCTCTGTTCTTTCAACAGTTTTTAAATGCTCTAATTCTTGTTCTAATTTTTCATATCCTTCTTGAGTTAGTATAACTTCTTCGTTTTCCATATTCTTATCTCCTTTGCATATTTATTGTAATTAACTTAAGTAAATATATGCTTTGTAGCTATATTTATCTAATTATTTTATTAATTTTCAGTTCCTATATATTATTGCAAACTTTATGATTTGTCAATATTTTTTTTAAAATTTAGTAAAATTTTAGTAATCTAATTACAGAGTTCTAATAAAATTAATATTGCTATTCTCTAGCTTATCATTTTTTCTAGCCTTTTAAATTCTTCAATAGTAATCACTCTTTGACCTATTACTTCTTTAATATTAAATTTATTCATTAGTATATATTTTCTAACCAAATCATAATTATTTATTTTTATCATTTCCGCTTCAATTAGCTTATCTTTTTCAAAATTTTCATATTCGCTAAATATTCTCATAACTTTTTCTGTTCCGATTTTAACACCTTTAATGTATATTCCATTAAAGCTCTTACTTATTTTCATATTATTAGCAATGTCAATCACAATCATATTTCTATTTGTAGCATATCCATTGAAATCCTTAAAATCCAAGTTTATAACTATATTTGCATTTTTTAGTGATTTTCTTTTATTATTATTTACAGTAATATATATTCCTTCATTTTCTAATTGTTTTTCTAATATTAAGTATCTACTATTTTCTGAAATTATATTAACAACTTTTACATTTAATGATAAATCTTTAATAATCTGTATATTTTCATTTGAAAATTTATTAGTACATATAAAAACTTCTTCAATCTTTAAATTAAGTAGCTTAAAACAATATTTAGTAACATCAGGCAACATGTATTTTAGTGCTAAACTTCCATTCAGAGTTGGATAATCAATATCTATTCCTTTTTCTTGTATAATATAGTCTATTCTATCTCTTTTAAGCATAAATATTAGCTTATTTTTAGAGCTTTCATTTATTTTTGTAATATGGTAGTTTTCTTTAACATATTTATCTTTATAGACAATATTAAAAAAATACTTGATTTTATATTTTATAATATTAAAAAAGCCTTCTTTAGGCTTGTCCAACTTTATATAACCAATATTCAAAACAATCACCTGATATATTATATTCAGGTGATTGCTTTTTTATTACTATTTTAATTTTTGTTCAACTATATCCCATATATCTTCGTTTTCTCTATCTTTTTCCCAGAAGCCTGCTCCTGCTAAATCATATTTGTTTACTAAATCTAGCTTACTACTGATAGATTCTTCATCCTCTATCCACATTTTATAAACAGCATTTCCTACCTTATATTCAATATAATTTTGTTTTAAGTTGTCATCCCATACTTTAGTTGCATTAGAAGGGATTTTTACATCTTTCATATTCACTACTCTATTAGATAATTTTCCATTTTCCTCTATCCAAAGTCTTGTATAAAATGGCATTGCTAATATTATTTTATCTTTAGAAACACCTTCTTGACCTAAGAACTTGTTTATATTTAACTCTACCCAGTCAGCTCCTGCAATAGTTCCAGCTGTTTGGCTTGATGCTGTATGTTGGTCATATCCCATAAATACAACGTAGTCTGCTACATTTCCTATCACATGTCTATCATAGCAAAGTGACCATGTATCAGATCCATCTGGTTCTGTTAATAGTACACTTAATCTCATCCCAATCTCTCTTAATCTTGGTGCTAGTTCTATAATAAATCTAGAGTAGTTATCTTTATCTGATTTATTCATATTTTCAAAATCAACATGAATTCCTTGAACATCTATTTTTACTAATTCATTTATTATATTATCAATTAAGTTAGCTCTTGTCTCAAAAGTTGATAACATATTAGAGACTGCATCTAAGTTATTTAGCATACTATTTGATAGTACAGGCCATACTTCAATATTATTTTGTTTCGCCCAGTTTATATAATTTGTTCCACTTTTTCCTACATTAACAGCTATACTTCCATCTGACCTTAGTTCAAAGAATGATGGAGCTACAACATTTACTCCTTTAATCGTATCTGTTCTTGTTGGAGCAGCAGTATACTGATTATAATAATCCCAAGCAATACTTACTTTTCCATCTATTTTACTTCTTTCCAAATCTTCTCTTATCACTTTTTCATCAATTATATTCGATTTTTTAATGTATCCAATTACACCTTTTGGAGAACGTACCTTTATCCATTTATTTTCTTGGTTTTCACTTGGTATTACAGTAATAGTTTCTCCTCTTTTTACTTTATCCACTGTTTTTGAATAAGATGTCGGCTTATATTTTATGTTTAAATTTTTAGAGGCTAATGCAGTTACCGTTTTTCTACTTAAAGAATCTATTGTAATTATATCTTTTTCATCATTATATTTTACTTCTATATTATAAATCTTTTCCAATTTATTTATTGGTAAATAATATTTACCATCTCTTTGTATAATTTCATAGTCCATATTTATATATGAACCATTTTCAAACACCTTGCCACCATCTATTGGTATGGCTGCCGTTTTAGTATTTGAAGTTGTTATGATTTTATTATTCTCTATTGTTAAATACTCATCAAAAAAGTTTTTCATATCATCAAAAGATAAATATACTGTATCATTTTCTATTATAACATCTGTTCTTAGACTTGTTGTGATATTATTGTTATTTATAATTAAATTTGTTCTATCTGATAAATGATTTACTTCATAATTAGGAGCTAATTTTATCAATATTATAACCATGCATAGCATAAAAATTGAGATTGAACATCTCCTAATTGCGTGCCATATTCTTTTCTTTTCTATTTTTCGACTCATTTATTATTTTTCCCCCACATTATTACTATATCATAAATAGATTTTTTAGTGAATATATTTTGTTATTTTATTTTGATTTTTTATTTAATTCATATTCAAATTAAATATATATGATATCTACTAAGTTCATACAATTTTAATGGTAACCTATTTTTTTATAACTCATATACTGTTATAAAGGAGGTAATATATGTGGAGAATACTAAAGAAACTACTTGCGACTTGTTTAATTGGTTTTGGTTTAGGTGTTTTGCTTGTTCTATTACTTCCAATTTCAGGTTGGCTATTTATAATTGGTTGCACAATTATTATTGCAGGATTTATTTGCTTATGCCAGAAACAGTAAATGTAGACTGCTTAAAAAGGAGGTAATTCAATGACTATTGTTGTGAAAAAAGTTCCAAAATGGCTTCGTGGTATTGTTAAATTGTTTTTTGGAATTAAAGAAGATTAGTTTTTTTCATAAAGTACATAACAAAAGAATTTATGAAAATATGGTCTATATGATTTTATTAAGCACCAAGTCTATCATCGCAGATAGATAATTTTCCTAGAGTAAAAGAAACATCAACTACTTTAAGTTGATGTTCCTTTTTTTATTTAAAATTATACTATTATGCATTTTCTAATTTTGATGAACGTAAGCATTTTGCACATACATGCATTTTTTTATTTTCTCCATTTACTTTTATTCTTACTGTTCTTAGATTTGGTTTCCATGTTCTTGGAGCTCTTCTACTAACATGTGAACGAGCTATACTAATTTGATTTCCATTTGCTACTGCTTTTCCACAGATATCACATTTTGCCATTTTTAGCACCTCCTATGAGTTCTTTTTTATCGACTATTGTTAATCATATCATATATTTTACTTTTTTTCAAGTGTTTTTGTCAATTATTTTGAAATAGTTTTACAATTAAGTTATTTTTATATCTAAAATTTACTTTTTATGTGATTTATCTGTAATGACTCAACTTTTCATATTTTAATTTTGTTGCCATTCCTCCTCTTATGTGTCTTTCTGCTTTATTTTCATCTAGTACTTTTCTTACATCCTCATATAATGATGGGCTTACTTCCTTTAGTCTTTCTGATACATCTTTATGTACTGTGCTTTTGCTAACTCCAAATTTCTTTGCTGCACCTCTTACCGTATCTTTTGAATCTATTAAATACTGTGCGAGTAGAATCACACGTTTTTCAATTGAATCGTTCTTCATGTAAAACCCCCATGTAAATTCTTTTGCTTAATTGTATTCGTCTTATTCTTACATTAGAACGATATTATTTTTATTTTAATTTCCTTTTAAGAATTTTTCAAATCATTCTCTAGTTAGCGCATCATTTTCATATTATTATTTCGTATAATCTTCAATTCCATTATTTGCTATATATTTTTGATTTTTACTTTTTAAATTTTTAATATTTATTTTTTTATATAATTTTAGATCAAAAAATAAAGCCCTAAAATTTTACATTTAAAGCTTTATATCAATTTATTTATATTCTCTATTTAATATTTTAGTAGAATATTCTACTGGCTCCAGATTTCTTTGTTGCACATTATTTTACTCAAATAAATCCAAAATATCTTCTTTTGACATTTTATTTATAAATGTTTCTTCTGTCGATAACACATCTTTTGAAAGTTTTTCTTTTCTTTCTTGCATCTTATTTATTTTTTCTTCAATAGAATTATTAGTAATAAGTTTATACACTTGAACACTATTCTTTTGTCCAATTCTGTATGCCCTATCTGTTGCTTGATTTTCACTTGATACATTCCACCATGGGTCATAATGAATTACAACATCTGCTGAAGTTAAATTAAGACCTGTTCCACCTGCTTTTAAAGAAATCAAAAATACTTTTACTAACTCACTATTGTTAAATTCGTCAACCATTTCAATTCTTTTGTTAACTGGTGTATTTCCCACTAACTTAAAGTAGTTAATATTCAATTTGTCCAACTCTTTTTCTATTATTTCAAACATTGAAGTATAACTTGAAAATAGCAATATTTTATGACCAGATTCTATTGCATCTACTATTAAATCTAAACATTGTTTTAACTTTCCACTTCCACCATCATAATTATCGATAAATAAGCTTGGATGACAGCAAATCTGTCTTAATCTTGTTAGTAACATAAGAATTTTAAACTTACTTTTTTCAAAACTATTATCACTTAATTCTTCTGCTACTTCTTTTCTAGTTTGAGCCAAATATGATAAATATATTTTTTCTTGTTCTTTTTCCATTTCATTTTTCATTACTGTTATATTTTTCTCTGGCAATTCTGTTAAGACATCCTTTTTTACTCTTCTTAAAACAAATGGACTAATTAATTTTTTAAGTCTATTTAATGCTTCTTTGTCTTCATATTTTAAGATTGGTTCCTCAAATTTTTTCTTGAATTTGTTATAATTATATAAATATCCTGGCATTATAAAGTCAAATATTGACCATAATTCAGCTATTGAGTTTTCTATTGGAGTACCAGTCAATGCAAATTTTATTTCACCTCTTAATGTTTTAAGTGATGTAGCATTTTGAGTTAATGAGTTTTTTATATATTGTGCTTCATCTGCAATTATATATTTAAACTTTTTATCTTCATAATTTTCAACATCTCTTTTTAGCAAATCATATGACGTAATGATTAAATCATAATTTTGGTAATTACTTAATTTTTTATGTCTTTCCTCAGCCGTTCCATTGATAATTAATACTTTTATCGAATCACACCATTTTTCTACTTCTGCCTTCCAGTTAAGCACCAATGTACTTGGACATACTACTATTGATGTAGTTTTATTTTTTAATTTTATCTCTGTACTTAACAATGCTATAATTTGTAAAGTTTTTCCTAGACCCATATCGTCTGCTAGAATTCCACCGAATTTATATTTTTCTAAAGTTCTTAACCATCTGTACCCTACTTTTTGATAATCTCTTAATATTTTCTCAAAATTTTTATCAATTTCAATATTATCCGAATTTTCAGAATTTCCTATATTATCTATCAATTCTGTAAACTTTTCATTTTTTGACACACTAATTTGTTTCTTAGAATCTACTAATTTTTCCAAATACAAGCTTCTATTTATTGGTAGATTAATTACTCCCTTTGTTACTTTACCATAGTCTATGTCAAGTGTTTCTGACATTTCTTCTAACAAATTCAAATCTTCATTATTAGCTAGATTAAGATAATCTCCACTTTTTAATTTATAATATTTTTTCTTAATACTATAATTTTTTAGAACTTCTTTTATTTCACTAATATCTATATTCATCTTTGAAATATCTAATTCTAATAATCCATTATCTATTTTTATTCCTATATTTGAAATTTTAGGTTGTCTTATTTGCTTATTTTTAAATTTATCTGTTGCTAAAACTTCAAAATCATTCATATATCCTTCAATTTTATTTAATAAAAACTCATAGATATTATCTGTATTTTTCATGATAAATTGTTTACTTTCAGGTAAAAGTTCAAATCCATCCATGAATATTCTTTTAATAACTTCTTTTTCGGCTGGCACATTTCTAACAATATTATGTTCTTCAACATATTTTTGAAAATTATTTTCAAGTATATTAAATTCATAATCCATATAACAAAATTTTAGTTCTAGCAAAATGTTACCTTTTTCATCAACATCTAGTAAAACTTTTGATGCTAGTTCACTTACAATTTTCACTTCTTTTGCTATTTCTTGTGGTATATCATCAGCCTTTATGCCTATTTTAGGCATAACAAATTTACTAAATTCGTCTAATTTATCTTCTGGAATAAGTACATAATCCTCATTTTTTAATATTTCAAATAAATTCACCAGATCAATTTCTTTATCTTTTTTATATATTTTTTTATTGTATAAAATATATATTTTTTTATCTGAAAACAATACGAGATAGTTAGAAATGTTCATTCTTAATACATATTCTTCTGATACTTCTTCATATTCATCAAAAAAATAATAACCAAATGTTGTTTTTACTTTTTCTTTTTTAATATTACATGTGATTTTTAAATCTTCATCTGTGATTTCGCACAATTCAATTCCTTGTTCATTACTATCTTCATAACAATGGAATTGTACATTTGGATCTGGAAGCATATTAAAAAATTCATCTATTTTTTTACCTTTTATATGCATTTCTTTTCCTATTTCTGTTGACATATTATATCTATTAAAGTCATCATAATACTCGAACATTTCCGCATATTCAATAATATAATCAAACAGCCATCTTGAATCTTCATTGAAGTTTTCCCTTTTGGGAATAAATCTTAATTGCTTTCCATAATATATTTCTGTTTCATTTTTATATGCTTCGTATAGACTACTAATACTATTTAAAATATACATACGAGTTTCGCCTATTTTAAATTTTATGGTTAGAGTTTCGTGATTATATAGTTCTAATACAAACTCCAATTTTACATTAGTCGCAAGTTTCGATGTTTTTTCTTTTTCCATTGTTTGTGTTTGATTATATAATTCTAATAAATCAAGTTTATCTGAATCTCCTATAAACTCATTATCATTTTTATACAAGTCTATCATTTGTAGCCCATTATAATATTTTTGTTGATATTCTTGTCTTTTTCTCTCTTCTTCTTCTCTCTTTCTAATTTTTTCTAATCTTTCTTTTTCTTCTTTTCTCCTTTTGATTTCCATTTTTCTTCTTCCCAATGGTGTACTAGCATAATGTGGCTCTATTACTTCCATAGATGTAGCTATTATATGTTTACACAAATTTCCATTATAATAATCTTCGCATGTACATGTGCATTTGTTAATCATATTTCCACTTATTTCCAAGTTTGTAGTATACGTATCATAGTTTCCTTCAACAGTTGCTTCTATGGAATAATTTTTTTCGTCAATTTTGTTTACATTTTGCACTTCAACTTGTTCATTGTTGTATATAGCTTTTCCTCTTCTGTATCTATTTGAATCATATTTTCTACTAAAATTAAGTGTTTCAAAATTCAAATCTATTACATCGATTATCATATTTTATTAGCTCCTTCATTGCTATATTTTAATTTAAAAGCATCTTTTGTATAATTTATTTTTTTTAATTAAAAATGCTGCATAAGGTAGTGTATTATATTATTATCATAAATTTTAGGAATGGTCAATGTTTTTGCCATTTTATGGACTTTTTTAATTGTGGTTTGTGCCACTTATTGTATTATTTATTCTTCTTGTAATGTTATATTAATATCATATTCACGAGTTATTTCACTTAATATTGCACTAAATCCATTTCTTATTCCTTCATCATAATTGTTATTTCTTAAATATGGTACTGTTACAACTACTATTTGAGCCCCTTTTTTTTGTTGTAATTCAACATTAGTAACCTCCTGACTTTCTTCTGTTTTTTGGAAATATTCTTTTGCTTCATATCCAAACATGTTTGCTATAATTTTTATACTTTTTTCACTTTTGTCCTTTACAATAAATTTTCATTTTTCTAATATTTTCATAATACTATAAATTATTTTTTTTTACAATATATTTTCACATTTTTAATGTATAAAAATTACATATTTAGGAAATATTATTTTTAGGTGGTGATAAAAATGACAAGTAAAGAACTTTTATATGTTGAAGATGCTTTAGGACATGAAAAATTTATGAAATCATGTTCTGTAAAAACATCTGCTAAGTTACAAGATGTAGCTTTATCTTCTTATATGGGAGAATTAGAAAAAAAGCATGCAGAGTTATATGACAAGTTTTTAAAATTATTATAAGGAGGTCTTTATGGAAGACAGAGATTTAATGGAAAATGAATTGCTTTTATTAAAGGGTGTATGTGACCTATACATGCATGGAACACTTGAATCAACAACAGCTGAAGTTCATGAAGCATTTCAATGTGCTTTAGAAGAATCATTAAATATACAAAATAAAATTTATAATTTAATGTCTGAAAAGGGTTGGTATAAAACAGAAGAAGCTGAACAAGCTAAAATAGATCAAACTAAACAAAAATTTTCAAATGCTCAATAAGAAAAAATTGATTAAGTGTTATAATTTGCACATAATACCAAAAAAGTTTCCTAAAAGTTTACATTCAGTTTACTTTTAGGAGATTTTTTATTTTTTTTGCTTTTTTCGTTGTATTCTAAAAAATCAAATGGTATAATGCGTTTATCAAAATTATTTGTGTCACAAGAGATTTCAAGTGACATAAAAAAGGAGTTGTTTACTATATGACAAACAGAACCATCTACGTTGCCCTCGAGGGAGCTTTGCTCTCTGTGCCTAAAGCTTATCTTAAAATTGGTAAAAAAGGAGATGTTATTGTTGTACCAATTTCCGTGGTGAACAATCTTTATCACTTTACCGGTGTTAAAAAAGTTTTTGCATGTGAAATTTGTGACTATCTTTCTCGTGCAAAATTAGATAAAGAATTTGAGCAAGAGAATGGAACTTTTATCCGTATAATGAACCCTGATTCTTTTATCCCTGATAGTTTCAAAGTTTCTTCGACTTCCATTGTTTCTGAGAATAAACAGAAGATCCTTGAGCTTTGCAAACGGCTTCCTGAAATCTACAAAGACAGTAATGTAGTTTTGCTTTCTCAAAATCCGGTTTCGCTTTTGTATGCTTCCAACATGGGTATCCAAACTCAAGCAATTTCTGATAAAATTTTCCCACGTTTAAGAGATCGTTATACTGGCATTTCTGATTTGGATGTTTCTCTTGAGTTGTTTAATGAATTTACCGAACAAGGAAAAGTTAAGTCTCCTCAGGAATTTCATCCTAACGAATTTGTTTGTATCCACGATCCTGTTGGTGGAAGCAAGATTTCTCATTACTCCAATGGATATTTGGAAGATCTTCATTTCCAGCTTGCGAAAAACTTTACACCTCGAAACATAGAGCAAACTGTACTCACAGAATGCTTGTATGCTCCGCCCTCTGTTGCTCCTTTGGTAATTGTTTCTGGTGTTGCCGGAACTGGTAAAACTTTCACTACTGTTCATGTAGCTATGAACCAAATGCAAAACAATGGTCTTTATGCTCACGATTATCAAAAGCTTATCATTTCGACACCTGCCGTAACAGATATTGGTGAAAGTCTTGGCTATCTTCCTGGTGACATTATTGAAAAGTTCAGGCCATACCTTGGTGGTGTGATCGATGCCTTGATAAAAATTATCAATGAGAAAAACAAAAAAGAGTGTGGTGGAGGTTTCGGTCGCAAAAAGGAAGATTCGCATGCGAAGGAAAAACTCTTGAGTTATCTTGATTTTGGTCTTATCGAAATTCAACCTCTCGGATTCCTTGCTGGACACAGTTTTGAGAACTGCTTTGTCATTGTTGATGAGGCACAAAACATCGATCCTAACTTCTTTATCAATATCGTAACTAGAATGTCCAAAGGCTCTAAGCTTGTTATCTTGGGAGATCCTTATCAAGTTAAAGCCCCAGAACTTTCTAGAAAAATTAACGGTATTATCTATATGATGGAAGTTTGGAAAGATGAGCCTCTTGCTTGGCAAATTCAGATGAATTCTCAAAAATCTGTTAGAAGTGAACTCTGCCAGCGCGCAATCGAACTTATGTCTTAAAACAACTTTACCCCGCACAAGTTTTCTTGTGCGGGGGTCTTTTTTCTTTTGTTTCATTTTAATTTTATATCTTTATTTTTATTATATTTTCATTATATTTTTATTTATTCGCTTTTTTACTGTCCTTTTACTTTTCTATTCATTTTATTTTCTACTTTATTTTTTCTTTTTTGCTTTATTTTTTTTCTATACCATTTTTATTTTCTTTATGCTTATTAGACTTATTTGATTTTCTTTTTTGTACAGAAAAACCAAATTTACCAATCTTTTTTCCTAGCTCATAATATCCACCATTTGCATATGCAATTAAATCACATTTAGATATATCAAAAGCTCCGTTTTCATCAATATACTTTTCATCTACATCAACAGATAAAACTTTTGCAACAAACATAGTATGGCTTCCTAAGTTTATCACATCTACTACTTTGCATTCAATAGAGACAGGGCTTTCTTTGATAAGTGGGCATTTTATAAATTCCGCTTCTTGCTTAGTTAAATGCATTTCTTTAAATTTATCTACTTTAGAACCTGTTCTTACACCACACCAGTCTGTAGCTTTTGCTAATCTCCTTGTAGTTAAATTTATCGCAAACTCTTTTGTTTCTTTAATTATATTATAAGAGTATCTACTAGGTCTTACTGAAATGTATACCATAGCTGGGTCACTATTTATAATTCCAGTCCAAGCAACGGTAATAATATTAGATTTTTCCATATTTCCACAGCTTACCATCACAGCTGGAATTGGATACTCAAACGTTCCCGGTTTCCATACAACCTTGTTCATTTAATTCTACTCCTTTTTTATAACTTTTTTAATTATGCTTTTATTCCTATATTGTCTAGAATAAATCTCTATATCCCTTCAAAAATATTTTTAACTTTTTTTACAACATAATGACTTCCACCAAGATTTTTTGCATTTTGAACCATACTTACTATAAGATGTCCATTTTCATCAAAGCTATTAAACCAACCTATCTCTTCTCCATCATTATCCTCTTGTGACTGTTTTATTTCTGCAGTGCCTGTTTTACCAGCTATAACTTTTCCTTCAATCTTACAGTCCTTGGCAGTTCCTTTTTCCACTACTTGAATTAAATCTTGTTTTAGTATATCTACTACTCTACTAGATATTGCTCCTTCTTTGTATATTTTTGTAGCATTATTTCCATCTTTATTTAATTCTAATTCAATGTATGGTAGCATCATATTTCCACCATTAGCAATAGCAGAATATATGCTTGCCATATGTATTGGATTTACTAATATTTCACTTTGTCCATATCCTGAATTTGCAATAGCTGCTTCACTATCCATACTTCCATAAGTAGATGCTGTTACATCTTGTATAAAATTTAGTTTCTGATTAAATCCTAATTTATCTAGTTCTGATTGTAATGTAGATTTTCCTATTTTAAGAGCCGCTTTTGCAAAATATATATTATCAGAATATACTAAAGCATTTTCTAAATTAGCATCTCCAGAATAAGTTTCTAGTGTTGTTATATACAAATTTTTCCATGAACTATCTTTTTGCCATTTAGTTCCGCTTTTTCCAAAGTCCTCTGTTGCTGTAAAACTATTTGTCATAAGTCCTATTGCTCCAACTACTGGTTTAAATGATGAACCTGGCGCATAAGTACCTAAGTATCTGTTGTACATTAAATTTCTTTCATCTGACTGTAGTGCATTCCACTCTGCATCTGTAATTCCTAAGCTAAATTTATTTGCATCATAGCTTGGAGTGCTTACTAATGCTAATAATTCTCCAGTATTATAATTTAAAACAACTGATGCTCCCAAATCATCTTTAAATTGTTCATATACTTTATTTTGAATATTTACATCTATTGTTAATTTAATATCTTCTCCGTTTTTTACCTCCTTCTTTTGTACAGTTTTTACTTTATTACCATTTTCATCTACTATGTATATTTCTACTCCATCTTCTCCTTTAAGTCTATCATTATATGCATATTCTAAGCCTGATTTTCCCTCTTTTTCTTGTATATATCCTGTTAAAATAGATGTAGCTTCTTTATACGGATAAACCCTTGTATTATAATCAGATATCATTACTCCTTTTATAGATAAAAGTTCGTTTTTTAAATTTTGTTCTTCTCTTGATATATTTCTCAATGGCACAAACGTATCATCTTTAACATAAGAGGCTTTTAATGAGTTTTGTATTGTTTCTGTTGAAATTCCTAACAAACTTGCTAGTTTATTTAGATCTGTAGTTTCATTCATTTTACCCGGAACTAACCCTACTTGATATGCTGTTCCATCTTTCGCTATCGCCATACCATTTCTGTCATATATAGTTCCTCTTGAGTGTGTTAATGTTGATACTCTTACTTTTTGATTATCCTTTAGGTCTGGAAATATTAAAGAAGAATTCCAAACTATTTTATACTTTCCATCTACTTGTTTCATACTTGCTGTATTTAAAAAGCTTTCATTACCAGCTAAGGTATTCATAGTATTAGTATAGGTTATTTTTACTATTCCTTTTTCTTCTTCATTACTTGTATTAGTTGCAATTGTTATTGATATATCTTTTGCTTCAATTCCTTCATATATGTTTTTTATTCTTGTTACAAAATCCTCTTTTGGCATATCAGTTTCAACTAAGTCGTACATAGCTTCATAATTTTTATCTGAAAGATAAGAAAAATATTCCTTTAACGCAAGTGATGGTTCTGTTCTATTTGTATACAAAAATATTCCTAATGCAACAACTATAATTATTATTAAAAAAATAATTATAGATTTTAATTTTGATTTCTTTTCTTTTTTATTTGGATTATTTTTAACTTTTTTTCTACTCATAATATCTCCTTAAAATACCAGGAGGCGATGTCCTGGTATTATTGGTAACTCTCAATTTTATATTTTAGATATCCATATTCTTTCTTCATGTTATCTATGTCTTTGTCTAAAGAATGTATATCATCATTTAGGATTAGTTTTATCTTTTCTAAATATTCTTCTGGGATGCTGTATGGTGATGTTTTTCCATTTATTAAATCCTGATAAAGTTTAATTATTCTTTCTTTTTCTTTTGCATACTTTTCCTCTTCTAATTGTTTATTTTTAAGTTTCTCATTATTTACTTCATTTAACACTTCATATTTTTTGAAAAATATCTTTCTAAAAAACCTTTTTATTTTTTCAAAAAAACTATCTTTCCTAACAATTAAATCATTACTCATTAGTGTCTCCTTCAATATAATCAATTATTTTTCTTGATTATCTCTTTCTTCTTTTGACAAATTCCTTCCAATTATTTTTCTTTCTATTTCTTTAAGTTCTTCTTCTAATATTGAAATCTTATCACTTAATAATTTCTTTTCTCTTTTTTTGGATTGGTATAATTCTAACAATTTTGCTATCTCATCTCTTAAATCTTGAGTTTTATCTGTACTTACATTACTGCTTTCTGCGTTTTCAACTATAGACCCTTCTTCAGATTTTTCTTGTTCTTTATTTTTTGCAAGGTCTCTTATATTTTTTCTTACTATTTTAAAATCATCTTTTTCTGTAACATTGTTTGTTAAATAATTATATGTAGCTTCATAGCCATCAGATGAATTTTCAATGTTTTCTTTAAATTGTTCACTATCTGCTGGTAATTTGTTTATTGCACTTATGCTTTTGGTTAATCTCATGTGTAAGAATATCTTATATAATTCTTTTTCTTGATCTTTTTCTTCTATTCCCTTTTCATTTAGCTTACTTTTAGCAATAGGACTCATCTTTTCCATAAATTCATAAAAAGAGTAACTTGCTCTATGTAGCATCCCCTCTTTTATGTTTTCTGGGAGAGTAATACCTAATTTAGTTTGTAATTCTTCTAAAAATTGCTCATTATTTTTTGACTTTGTAAGTCCTTTTCCTGTATATTTTCTTTTTTCTCCTACTTTAGGTCTTTTAATATCTTTTTTTACAATATCTTTTCTTACTGAAGAACTTAAATACCAACGTATTCTATCAAGATTTCTATTGTATCTACTAATGTTCAATTCATTTAGTTTTGTAAGTAAACTATGTTTTTTAGGCGATATTTTTAAAGGAAAAGTATATATAAGGCCTTGTGAAATAAAAGAACAATTATCTTCAATTACTTTTTTATCTTTATCTTCATAATCATCTAAATTAGTATGTATTGTAAATGGTTGCCAGTATCCTGGTAATTCTATATTTATTACATCTTTAAAATTTGTATCACTATTTAAATTTGATTGAAAATTTTCTTTTGTACAAGAAATTTTAATATTTTCTCCTTTTTTCTTCTCATTTAATAGTAATTCAATGCAATGTTTTTTTATCCTCATAAAAGATTTAAATAAAATCAATCCAAAAGATTCAATATCACTTTTTTCATTTTTTATTCCATCTTTTAGTTTCTTTTTTTCCAAAAGATGAGCCATTTGATTTGCCATAAAAACTGTATTTGCTAAATATTCAGTATTTGTAAGACTTTCATTTAAGAATTGATACTCGTAATCTCTATTAGTAAATGTCATTTCTCTTATCTCTTCTTGACTAAATTTATCACTATCTTTCATCATAGTAGCATATATTTCTAACTGCTCTTTTAATGCTTTTTGATAATCAAAAAATCCTAAATTCGCTGCAATGTCTGCTAATGAAAACATAACATCTTTCACTTTAATGTTTCTCAATAAAGCTCTACTATCTATTCTTTGTAGTGATTCTTCTGTCTTTGCTCCAAATTGTTCTTTAATGTCTATATTCCATTTTTTTGCTAATTCAATTATTTTTGAAATTTCTTCTCTTTTTTGATTTTCATCTTTTAATATACTTGCTGAATATATCAAAATTTGAATAAGCTCTACTCTTTGCTCATTCCCTAACAAACTATCAATTTCGTTTTCTTCATCTACATTTTTTCTTTGGATTTCTTCCATATAAAATTCTATTCCTTTCTAGATTTACTTGGAATGTATTGAAAAATTTCTATAATTCAAGTTCTTCATCTATTACTCTTGGGTTTATTTTTACCTTTGTCCATTCTTCTGTATTAGTTTTTACTTCTACTCTTGCTACTTCATCTCTAATAGCATCTTTAATATTAGAAGATGACTTTTGAGCTAACATTTTTAATTTTAATTTTTCTTCTTCACTTAAAATATTTGGTCTTTCCATAATTCTCTACCTTTCTTGTTACATATTCTATTCTATTTTTTATTTATTTACAAGCTTTTTCATTCCAAAAGTTATAAAATAAATTATTCCTAATATAATCACTATCATTGGTCCTGTTGGAATATTAGTGTAGTATGAAATTATTAGCCCTAATATGCCTGAAAATAATGCAAATATTATTGAAAATCCATGATAACTTCTCATATTTTTAGCAATATTTCTACTAGATGCTGCTGGTAGAATCATAATTGAGTTAATTAGTAAAATTCCTATCCATCTTATTGATATCATAACCATTATGGCAATAACTATTGCAAATATATTGTCTATCAACTTAACATTTATTCCTTTTGATTTTGCAAGCATTGGATTTATGCTTACTGCATTTAACTTATTAAATAGCTTACTCCAAAAAATAAATACAAGTACAAATGCTATAGTCAAATACAATATTTCTGTTGTTGATATGCTTAAAATGTCACCAATCAAATAACTAGAATATTTATTAAAGCTTCCGCTTTGTGCTAATATTGCTAGTCCCAAAGCTATTGCAATTGATGAAAATACACTTATTATTGTATCTGCTCCATAGCTTGTCCTATTTTTTACTAAATTTAATAATATGGCAAATATTATTGCAAATAGAATCATTGAAATATTCATATTACTAATACCAAGTAGCATTCCTAAAGCTATTCCTGTTAAAGCTGAATGTCCAAGTGCATCAGAAAAAAATGCCATTTTGTTATTTACTATCATAGTTCCTAGTATTGCAAATATTGGAGATACTAGAATAATAGCTAAAAAAGCATTTTTCATAAATGCATATTGCATAAAATCAAAAGGTAATATTATTTCTAAAAAATTATAAATAACTTCCATTTTATAGTACCCCTATTTAATCACATATCGAAATAAAAATTCTAATTGTGATTTACTTTTTCTAAATTTTATATTGTTCCAAAACTTTCTTTAAACTCTTTACTTTCAAAAACCTCTTTTGCTGTTCCTTGTTTTTTTACTACTTTATCTAGTAAAATAACTTTATCAGCAAACTTTTTTACAAGTTCTAAATCATGTGATACCAATATAATTGACATATCATATTTATCTTTAAGTTTAGATAATATTTCATAGAAATCCCTTGTTCCATTTCTATCAACTCCTGATACTGGTTCATCTAGTATCAATAGATTTGGAATTGGATATGTAGCTATTGAAAGTAATATTCTTTGAAGCTCTCCTCCTGATAAATTTCCTACTCTTTTGTCTATTAGTTTATCCGCTCCAAATATTTTTAAGTTTTGTTTTATTGTTTCGTATAATTCCTTATTTTTCTTTAGAAATACCGGCTTGTCTGATATATATGATGCAAACATATCATATACACTTGTTGGCATATTTCTTTCTATATTTAATGACTGTGGCACATATCCTATTTTTATTTTTTTATTTTTCTTGTCTTTCATATCAACAAATTCAACTTTTCCAGTATGTTCTACTTCGTTAAGTAGTGCTTTTAATAAAGTTGATTTTCCAGCACCATTTCTTCCAATAATCATTGTAAGTTCGCCACAATGTACATCAAATGTTACATTTTTTACTATTTCTTGATTTTCAATATTTACTGAAATATTTTTAATTTTTGTACAATGTAAACCACAAGCTTCCATTTTCTTATCCCTTCTATTTAAAACTCAATATTCTTTAATAGCTCTAAATTCTCTCTCATTATTCTTAAATAATCGTCTTTGTTATCATTACCACTCATTCCTGAATTTAAATTATATATTTTTGCACCGGTTTCTTGTGCTAAAGTATCTGCTGTTTTGTCACTATCATTTTTATCTATAAAAATTACTTTTATATTCTCTTGTTTTATCTGTTCAATAACACTTTTTAAATTTTTAGCAGATAAAGTTGACTGTTCGTGGTCTGTTTCTATAGTTGTAGTCTCTAATCCAACATCTTTTAACAAATATTCTAAAGCTTCATTTAAGCATATAGCCTTATTTTTAGATATATTTAATGTTTCATATTCTGATTTTAAATTATTAAGCTTTTCAGTATAAATATTTTTATTATTTGTGTATACAGTTTTATTTTCTGGATGTAAATTTACTAATTGTTCTGTTACTTCATTTAATTGCTTGATGTAGTTATCAATACTTAGCCAAATATGTGCATTTACTTCTTCATCTTGAATAATATTATCTACTTTTTCTGCACTATTAATTATTTTTACATTTGGATAAAGTTCTATTATTTTATCTGTAAAGCTTTCCAAGCCTTTTCCATTTTGTATAAATACATCTGCATTTTCAAATTTCCTTAAGTCTGATGTATTTAGTGTATAATCATGTATGCATCCAGTTAAATGCTCTGCCATATTACTAACTTCAACATTATTTGCTCCATCAGTAATGTTTAATGTCATAACGTATATTGGATAAAATGATGTTAAAATTCTAAATCTATTATTTTCATTTTCTTCTTTCTTTAGCAAATTTGCTAATACTATTAATATTACTAGTATCGCTATAATAAAAGAAGCTGTTAAAATGATTTTCTTTTTCATTATCTACTCCTAGTTTATAAATCGTTACCAAAATCAAAGATTATATATTATTACAATTAACTTAGATTAACAATAGTAAATTGCTAATCTAAATTAACATTCAATTGTTTTAAATCTTACAGTAATCTCTCGAAATTTATATTAAAAATCAAAAGCTGTAATCAATTAAATAACGATTACAGCTTGATATTTTTAAGATTAGTCTTGTGAATATGGTAACATTGCAATATGTCTACATCTATTTACAGCTGTAGTTATATCTCTTTGATGTTTTGCACATGCACCTGTTGTTCTTCTTGGATGTATTTTTCCTCTTTCATTAACAAATTTCTTTAATTGTTCTGGATTTTTATAATCAAGAACTAAAGTTTTATCACTACATAGAGGACATGCTTTTTTTCTGATTTTTCTTACTCTATAATCATCATCATAATCTTTATTGTTATTTCTTCTATTATTTTTCTTGTCTGCCATTGCTTTTACCTCCTTACTGTTTACAAATTAAAATGGTAAGTCATCTCCTGATGATACTTCAAAATCTGAAGTGTCTCCTTCAGTTGTATTTGCAGGTGCTTCTGCACCAAATGTATTATCAAAATTTGCTGAATCAGAATCTGACCTTTTGCTATCTGCAAAATAAACTTCTTCTGCAACAACATCTGTTGCATATCTTTTTTGACCTTGTTGGTCTTCCCAACTTCTTGTTTGGATTCTACCTACTACAGCAACTTGCATACCTTTCTTGAAATATTTGCTTACAAACTCTCCTGTTTTTGCCCATGCAGATATGTTTATAAAGTCTGCTGTTTGAGTATCTCCTTCTCTAGTAAATCTTCTATTTACAGCTAATGAAAAAGAAGCTACTAGTGTATTATTTGTTTGTGTGTATCTAACTTCTGGATCTCTTGTTAATCTTCCCATTAAAATTACTTTGTTCATATTTAGTACCTTACCTTTCTTTAAAATAAAGTCCCTACATTTTTCCTTTATTCTTCTACTTTAACAACTAAGAATTTAATTACTTCGTCTGTTATTCTGTAATTTCTCTCTAATTCTGCGATTAGAGCTGGATTAGCTTCAAAATATAAAACAACGTAGATACCTTCTTTGTTCTTTTTGATATCATAAGCAAGTTTTTTCTTACCTAATTCATCAACTTTTTCAAGCTTTCCATCTTTATTAATCATATCTGTAAATCTTTTTTCTAAGTCTTTTACCTTATCATCATCTACAGATGGATTAATAATGATAACACTCTCGTATTTATTCATTATTTTCACCTCCTTATGGGTTAATAGCCTATCTCGTACAGATAAGCAAGGAACTTGAAAATATTTCAAGCATTTATATTTTAACATAAAAAGCCTTGTTTGACAAGGCTTTTTTATGATTTTAATTATTTATTTGTGACTGGTAAGTGAAAATGTCTCAAAAATTCTTTGTATTGGTAAGTAAAAATGTCTTAAAAATTTAATATAAAAA
>CANRBH010000008.1 GCA_947628825.1 uncultured Clostridia bacterium
ATACAAATTACAATATTCAACAACTGGAAATAGTGGATGGACAGACTATAATGCAAATGCAAAACCAAGCCTAAGTGTAAATGGAACAATGTATGCAAGATTAGTAGAAAAAGCACAAACCGGAAATGTAAGTGGAAATGCATCATCAACAATAAGTAAGATAGATAAGTTAGCACCAAATGTACCAACATTTACAGAAACACACGATACTTCAGGAGTAACTATTACAATAACAGCAACAGATCAAGGTAAAACAACGCAATACGCATCATCAGGTATTGGACTATACTACTTTAGTACGAATAATGGATCATCATACACACCAGCAGCTGGACAAAGTACAAAATCATTAAAAATAAGCTTATCACCAGGAACTTACACATTAAAGGTAAAGGTAAAAGATAATGCAGGAAATGAAAAAATAAGTACACAATCTACAAGTGTGAAAATAGAAGAACCATTTCCACCTTCAGGCATGAAGGTAGGTGACACAGTTAATTATTCACCAAACACGTCACAAAGTAGTTATTATCTACCATACAATAAAAGTGGATATATAGCATATAATACTTCGACTTCCAACTGGTACTACGAAACGAGGAATCAAACAATACCACGAGAAACATATACATGGAAAGTATTAAATATGAATAACAGTTCAATTGATATAATGGGAATACCAACATCCTCAATGACGAAGGTTGGATTAGGCGGGGCGATTGGATTTAATAATGGAGTATATTTGCTAAACGATATATGTAAATCACTATATTCAAATAATACCTTAGGGGTGACCGCGAGAAGTATCAGAATAGAAGACTTAGAAAATAATATGAGTAGTAGCACAATAAATAATAGAAACAATTCAACCAACTATGCAACAAAAACCAAATATGGTAATAACTATACCTATTCAGGAACGAACAACTATTATCCAAAAATAGCTCCGTATTTAAAGGACCTAGGAATCAATTCGAACACCTTAAATTCATCGGGCCTAGATAGTAATTCAGACTGTTTGCAACTTGGTGTACCAATATTAGATAACGATTTTAACCAAGGAAGCTCATATTTAAAAGCAACAGGAAATATAACAATAAAATGGACAGCATATACCTTGATCGGTTTTGATGCATCCTCGTGGAAAAGTCAAGCTATCTATGATATATTAAGTGGGAAACCTGATTATTGGATAGCTTCGAGAACCCTAGATTATCAAACTGGGATATCTAGCCCTGTAGAAGGGGATCATACGTTACAAGCAGGAATATGTTATCAGCTACGCGCAATGCACAGCGATAGACTTCTAACTGAGGGTATGTTTTATTCAAACAGTCTCATTTCTAAACAAAAAAGTAATTATCTTGCTCCAGTAGTTACTCTAACAAATAATGTAAAATTTACTAGTGCAGGATCTGGAGTTTGGAACATAAAATGATAAGTTAATGAAGAAGAAAATACAGAAAATCTTAGTGGGAACCCTTTCAATTCCGTCCGGAAGTAAATCAGTATAGCTTTACAAATTAGAATAATTATATTTGTAACTCAAATGATACTAAATTGTACCTGAAAAATGTAAGAATATGTAAAAAGTGTGAACAATAAAATGACTAAAAATTATTAGACAAAAATTGTTCACACTTTTTTACAACCCATATTTCTTAATTATGTAAATAAAAAATTACTTAAGCTCATAAACTGCATCTCTAGGAAGTGTAGTAGAAAAAAGAACATCTGGAATATTAAGTTTTGATACATTATTCTTATTTCTCTAAAAAACAACTTTCTGCTTATCTAAATGTAATGTTAAAATAAAGTAATTATTATCAAGCCAAGAATTAGATAGAACTGAATTATTATTTTTGATATATCAACCTTATCAATATCAGAATCATCTAATTTTTATATAAGATATTTCATTATTAACACAAAAATTATAAACATAAGCAATATTTCTTATTGATGTATCATTAGATAATTCTTTTAATACAACTTGTCTGCCTTGTTCAGGCTTTATTTCTTTATCACAATAATAACATTTTCTATTTTTCTATTCCATATAGCTCTATACTTACCATTAACTTTATTAATATCTTGAGAACCTTGTCTATTAGAAAAATATTCTTTGTCTAAAAATATATTTTTCTTAACATCCATTTTTTTATGTTCTATTAAAATTACATCTTCTAAATTCATCACTTTTTTGTTTATTTATAGTTAGTGTAAAAGTGTATCTATCTAAAAAATCTTTGAACCAAAACTTATTTACTAAAGTTTTAATATGCGTATTAGGATAGTAAGTTTGATTAAAAGTTTCATAACTATAATATATTTGCATTTATTTCTTAATCAATGCTATAATTTTTTTTCGAAAATTAATCATAATTTATAAATAAATTTTTATTAAAGTTAACATTTAAAATTAATTTTGTTTTTAAAAACTATACACATTTAATAAAAAGTATGATATACTTTAAATACTTAAGATTATGAAGGGAGAAAAGCTATTATAGCTGTATTAAAATATGAGTTTTTTTGATAAATTAAAACAAGGACTAAGTAAAACAAAAATAAGTTTCGGATTTAAAAAAGTTGATGAAGAACTACTAGAAGAATTAGAAGAAAATTTAGTTATGGCAGATGTAGGATTTGAAGTAACAGAAGAAATTATTTCTAATCTTAGAACAAAAATAAAAAAGGAAAATATAACAGAAACAGAAGATGTAAAAAAAGCATTAAGGGAAGAACTTACAAATATTTTTGAAGGATTAGATCAGAACTTAGATATATCACATAAACCTGCAGTAATACTCATGGTAGGAGTAAATGGTTCGGGAAAAACTACTTCTATTGGAAAAATGGCTAATAAGTATAAAAATGAAGGAAAGAAAGTAGTAATAGTTGCAGGAGATACATTTAGAGCAGCAGCAGTGGAGCAAGTAGAAGTTTGGGCAAACAGAGCTAATTGTGAATTGGTAAAAGGAAAAGAAAATCAAGACCCATCATCAGTAATTTTTGATGGATGTAAAAGAGCAAAAGAAGTTAATGCAGATATATTAATATGTGATACTGCAGGAAGACTTCAAAATAAAAAGAATTTAATGGATGAATTAGAAAAAATGAAAAAGGTAATAGATAGAGAGTTACCAGATTCATCTAAAGAAATACTTTTAGTCCTAGATGGTTCAACAGGACAAAATGCTATATCACAATTAAAAGCATTTAAAGAAACAACAGGAATAACAGGACTAGTTCTTACAAAGTTAGATGGAACTGCTAAAGGAGGAATTGTTATAAGACTTGCAAAAGAAGAAAGAGTACCAGTAAAATTCATTGGTGTTGGTGAAAAAATTGATGATATGGAAACATTTAATAGTACAGACTTTATAAATGCAATTATAGTTTAGAAAGGAAGCTGTTTGCCTTCAAGAAAGCAAAGTTGTAAAAAGCTATTTGTTTTCGAAGAGTCAGAGAAAGGAATTGAAGTTTAGATGAAAAAAGAAAATTCTAAGCAAACTAAAATAGCAGAAGAAAAAGTTGAAATTTCAGAACAAGAAAAAACTAAAAAATCAAAAAGATTAAGAAAAAAAGTTGTTTTAATAATAAGTTTATTAGCTATAATTATAGGATATGTTTTTGAAAGAGGAAATTACTTAGAAATAAAAGGAATAGGAGAAAACTATTTATCTGTATTTAAAACAGATACAATATATATGTCAGTAACATTTTTAATAAACTTCATTTTATTATATTTTTCTTTCTATTTTACAAACAAAACTATAAAAAAAGGCTTAAAAGTTTTCTTTGATGATGAGAAAAAAGAAATGCCTAAATTTCCAAATAAATCAGTATGTTTTGTAATAGCTTTAATTGGAAGTGCATTAAGTTCTAAAATGTTATTAAATAAAATACTTTTATGTTTTAGTGGCTCACAATTTGGAATAACTGATTCAGTATTTGGATGGGATATAAGCTTTTTTGTATTTATAAAACCGCTTATTCAATTTATATTAGTATATTTATTTGTATTAGTAGTTGCAACACTTGCTTATGCAGTTGTTTATGCAATAATTATACTTAATATGAGTTTTGATGGAGTATCAAGGGAATCACTAAAAAAATGTGATTTAATTGGAAAAGTTGGATCAAGAGTAAAAATAATTGCAATCTTAATAGGACTTATTATAATTTCATTTATGGTACTTAATATTGGTAATGAAAAATTCCTAAACATTGAATTAAATGATGGAACAGAATATTCATTAAATGGAGCAGGACAGGCAGACACAACAGTTAAAATGGCAGGATATTTAACTTTATCTGTTTTAGCAGTTATCTCAATATTTAAAGCATATAAAGGACTAAAGGAAAAAAGTCTAAGAAGAGTTTTAGGACATTTAGCAATTGTTCCAATATATTTAATAGTACTTGCAGTTGTTTTAGCTTTATATCAGCTTATATTTATTGGCTCAAACGCATTAGAAAAAAATCAAGAATTCTTAAAAGCTAATATAGATAAAACTAGACAAGCATATGGAATAACATCAGAAAATATTTCTAAAAAAGATTTAGAATATAGTGGAACTATAACTAAAGAAGAAATAAATTTAAATCAAGATTTATTAAAAAATATTAATATAGTATCTAAAGATAATATTTTACAAGACTTATCTTCTACTCAAGATATGAAAGGATATTATACATATAGAAATACACAAATAGCATCTTATAATATAGATGGAGAAGATAGATTGGTATATTTAACTCCTAGAGAAATATCTAATCAAAATACAACATACTCAAATATGACATATCAATATACTCATGGATATGGAGTAGTTGTTACATCAGCAGGAGAAACTGATGAATATGGAAATATAGTACATGTTCAAAAAGATATAGAAGAAAGTGATAATTCGATTTATATTAAAGAACCAAGAATTTATTTTGGAACAGAAACAAATAGTGCAATAGTTATAAATAGTAAGAAAACAGAACTTGATTATCCAACAGAAACTGCGGATGATGTTGAATATACTTATACAGGAAATGCAGGATTAAGCCTAAATATTTTAGATAGAATTATTTTAGGAATAAAAGAAGGTGATATGAAATTAGCCTTCTCTGGAACTATTACAGGAGACAGCAAAATTATAACAAATAGAAATATATTAGACAGAGCTAAAACAATTATGCCACATTTAATGTATGATGAAAATCCTTATATGGTAATAGATGATGAAGGAAATCAGATATGGGTATTGGATGCATACACAACTTCTAGTGAGTATCCATTTGCACAAAAACTAGATATAAAAAATGATAGGCAAATAAATTATATAAGAAACTCTGTTAAAGTTTTAATAAATGCTTATGATGGTTCGATGAAGTTTTATATAACAGATAGAACTGACCCAATTATTATGGCTTACAACAAAATATATCCAAATATTTTTGAAAGTAGTGAGAATATACCAAAAAGCATCAGTAGTCATTTTATATATCCACAATATTTATATAATATTCAAACTAAAATAATAGAAAAATATCATAATGAACAAACTGAAAGCTTTTATCGAGCAACTGATGTATGGGAAGTTACTAAAATGCAAAATAATGCTAGCCTATCATCATATTATACAATGGTAAAAGATGAAGAATCAAATCAAAAAGTTGGACTAGTAATACCATTTACTTCTTATGGAAGACAAAATATTATTTCATATATGGTAGGAATAACTGAAAATGGTGTAAACAAATTAAAATTATATGAATTTTCTCCAGATAGTAATGTACTTACTCCAATGCAACTAGAAACACAAATAAATCAAGATGAAACAATTGCTTCAGAACTTGCTAGTCTAAATGTTAGTGGAACTAAGATAAATAAAAAGTTAGCTGCAGTTCCAATAGAAAATACAATTTTATATGTTGAAACATATTATCAACAATATATAAATGAAACAAGTCAAAAACCTACATTGAAAAGAGTTGTAGTTGCTTCAGGAAACAAAGTAGCAATAGGAAATAACCTTATAGATGCACTAGAAACTTTAAGTTCTAAATCAGCAGTAAACATTGATGTAAATACTGATGAAGATTTAGACGCTATAGTAAGGTCAATTATTAAAGCAAATGAAAATGTAAAAAATTCTAGTAAAAATAATGATTGGAAACTTTTTGGAGAAGATATGCAAGAACTATCAAGACTAATTGATCAAATGCAAAATTTAGTAAATGAAAAAGATAAACAAGAAGAGAATCAGAAAAATAATGAACAGGAAAATACAAATATAAATGATAACATAGTTACAAATGAAGTAGCTTTGTAAAGGAGGAAAAATATGAACACACCTAATAAGTTAACACTAATAAGAATCTTATTAGTACCAATAATGTTGATAGTATATTTAATAAATATACCGGGAAACATCTTTGGTATACCACTATCTGCAATAATAATTGATATAATATTTATAATAGGAGCTTTAACAGATAAAGTAGATGGATATTTAGCAAGAAAGAATAATCAGATAACTAACTTTGGAAAGTTTTTAGATCCAATTGCAGATAAAATTTTAGTTATATCAGCAATGCTTATTTTAATACAAATGGGCAATTTACCAGCTTGGATACCAATAATTATAATAACTAGAGAATTTGCAGTATCAGGTTATAGACTAATTGCAGTTCAAGAAAAAGGAGAAGTAATAGCTGCTAATAAATGGGGTAAAATAAAAACAGTTACACAAATGATTGCTATAATATTAGCATTTTTAGATACAAATCCATTTGGAACAATATTTACACAAACTTTACCGGTATGGCAGTTTATAATAAATTTATTAGTAACTGCATTTATGATAATATGCGTAATAGCAACAATATTCTCTGGATATGAATACTTAAAAGGTGGAAAAGATTTATTGAAAAGCTAATTTAACGTAAGGTGAAAAAATTTATTAGAAAACTAATTTCATGGAGGCACAATGGATATTAAAGATTCACAATTAGGATTTGATGATTTAATTTCAAAAGACGAGAAGAAAGACGCAGAAAAAGAAATTCTTGAACTTCGTAACAAAATAGAATATTATTCAAAATTATATTATGATGAGGACAATTCTCCAATAACAGACTATGAATATGATATGATGATGAATAGATTAAAAGCTTTGGAAAAAGAAAATCCAGAGCTTATTACTCCTAATTCACCAACTCAAAAAGTAGGAGGACATGTAAGAGAAGACTTTGAAAAAGTTACACACGAAGTTCCACTTTTAAGTTTGCAAGATGTATTTTCTTATGAAGAATTATATGACTTTGATAAAAGAATTAAACAGACTGGTAATACAAAATATTGTGTTGAAACTAAAATAGATGGTTTATCATGTGCACTTAAATATGAAAATGGTATTTTAGTTCAAGGAGCTACTCGTGGAGATGGAGTTGTCGGAGAAGATATTACAGATAATGTAAAGAAAATAAAAAGCATTCCTAAAAAGATAAAAGAACCGATAAATATTACTGTACGTGGAGAAGTTTTTATTGGAAAAGAAGATTTTGAAAAATTAAATGAAGAAAGAGAAGTTTTAGGAGAGCCTAAATTTGCAAATGCAAGAAATGCAGCAGCAGGTTCGCTTAGACAACTAGACTCAAAAATAACTGAGCAAAGACCACTTGATATTTATATATTTAATGTACAAAAAGTAGAAAATAAAAATTGGAATTCACATTATGAAGAATTAAATTATCTAGCTGATTTAGGATTTAATGTTGTGCCTTTTAGAAAGTTATGCAATAACATAGAAGAAGCAGTTAAAGCAGTAACAGAAATAGGTGAAAATAGAGAAGAACTAGGATTTGGTATTGATGGTGCTGTTATAAAGGTAGATGATTTAGATTTAAGAGAAGAATTAGGAACTACTTTTAAAGTACCAAAATGGGCAGTAGCATACAAATATCCACCAGAACAAAAAGAAACAATAGTAAAAGATATAATCTGCCAAGTTGGAAGAACTGGAGTAATAACGCCAATGGCAATATTAGAACCAGTAAAAGTTGCAGGTTCAACAATTTCAAAAACCACTTTACACAATGAAGATTTTGTAAAAGAAAAGGACTTAAAAATTGGAGACCATGTTATAATTCAAAAACAAGGTGATGTTATTCCAGAGGTTGTGAAAGTATTAAAAGAAAAAAGAGATGGAACTGAAACTCAATTTGAGATGCCTAAAGTATGCCCTGTTTGTGGAGCACTTGCTGTAAGAGAAGAAGGAGAATCAGCAGTAAGATGTACTGGAATTGAATGTCCAGCAAAAGCTCTAAGAAATATTGTTCATTTTGCATCAGACAGTGGAATGGACATTGAAGGATTGGGATATAAAATAGTTGAACAATTATTAAATAAAAATTTAATTAAAAATATTGCAGATATTTATGATTTAAAATTAGAAGATATTGCATCTTTAAAGAAAAACGGAAAAAAGTTTGCACAAAATTTAATAGATAGCATTCAAGAAAGCAAAAACAGAGATTTATCTAATCTACTTTCAGCTTTTGGTATCAGACACGTTGGAGGAAAAACAGCAAAAAGTTTAGCAAAAAAATATGAAACACTTGATAAACTTATGAATGCAGATGTAACAAGTCTTGCATTTGTAAATGATATAGGTATGGTAATTGCAGATAGCATATACACATTTTTTAGAGAAGAACAAACAATAGACTTAGTAGATAGATTAAAACAAGCGGGTGTTAATACAAGATCACTAAAACAATCTGGAACAGATAATAGATTTGATGGTATGACATTTGTATTAACAGGTTCACTTTCTAAGTACACTAGGGATGAAGCAAGTGAGATAATAGAGAATTTAGGAGGAAAAACTTCTGGAAGTGTTTCTAAAAAAACAAGTTATGTTTTAGCAGGAGAAGATGCCGGAAGTAAATTAACAAAAGCTCAATCTTTAGGAATTCCTATAATATCAGAGCAAGATTTTGAGGATATGATAAAATAAAATCAAAAGAGGATGGTATGGAGAGTAAAAAAGATAAAGAGGAATTAGAAAATTGGAAAAGAAAAAAAGAAGAAAAAGAAATTGAAAAATATGGAGCAACACTTGAAGAAATATGCAATTATGATACAAAAAAGATAAATAAAATTTCTAAAATAGTAAAAAAGATTTTTATCTCTATATGGATAATTGCATTATTTCTATTTGTTTTTTTAATTTTTATAACATTAAAATTTATATTTAGACTGTATGAAGTTTTATAAATATAAAAAAATAAAATTAGAGAGGAATAAAAAATGTTAGAAAATTATACATTTGAAAAATTTTCAAAAGATTTGGACAATGGATATAAGATATTGTTTGACTATGTAAGAAATAGATATGTAGTATATAAAGTTGATGAAAATTGCTATATGCAAGAACTAATTGAACAAAAAAGCAGAAATCCAATGCCAGAAAAATCTATGATAACTTTAAAAGCAATTAAACAAATTTTTCCATATATGACTGATATAGAATATAAATCATTGATGAAAAGCTAGTATATACAGAAATTATTTTATTGTAACTAGAAAGGAATAAAGACTTTAATGGAAGAAGAAAAGGAATATAAAATAGAAGAAGCAGAAGAGCATAGTGATGATAAAGAATTTATGATAGATGCAATAAACCATAAGGCATCTTGGGTATTAGCCTATGCTTCTGAAAGGCTTTTATCAGACAGAGACTTGATGTTAAAAGCAGTAAAAGAAGATGGACAAGCACTTTATTATGCTAGTCAGGAACTGAGAGATGACAAAGAAGTAGTACTTGAAGCAGTTAAAAAGAAGTGGCTTATAATAAAATATGCAAGTAAAAGACTAAGGGGAGATAAAGACGTTGCTATGTCTGCAATAACTCAAAGCACAAAAGCAGGAATATATCTAACAGATGAAATATTAAAAGATAAAGATATAGATTTAATACTAAATCCACCACCAGAAGAAAAACAATAAATAATAGTGTCAAGATTTATGATTTTATTTATAAATTTTGACACTATTAAAATTTAGTAAATATTAATATTATTTTAAATCAATTCCTGAGCTTGGATTAACATATATTGTTTTATTAGTTGAATAAATAACGAAACCAGGACTTGCACCATGAGGCTTTTTAACATTTTTTACTAAAGTATAATCTACTGGAATATGTGATGAAAATTTAGCTTTGCTGTAGTAGGCAGCAAGCTCCGCACACTTTGTAATTGTTTCAATTTTAGGAGTTTCTCCATTACATCTTAATATCAAGTGACTACCATGTATATCCTTAGTATGAAACCAGTAATCATTTGGATTAGCAAGTTTTAATGTTAAATAATCATTTTGTCTATTATTTTTACCAATGAAAACATCATAATCATCAATTTTAAATTTCATATAGTTATTAAGCATTGAATCAGAATCATTTGCTTTTTGACTATTTTTATTTTTTAGATTTAAAGAACTAAATAGTAAATTTTCAGATATTTCATTATAAACTTCATCAACATCTTGAATATTTTTACAGTTATCTAATGAATAAACAAGAGTTTCAATGTAATTTAATTCTTTTTGAGTTTCTATTTTTTGAATTTTTGTAACTTCTAAAGTATTTTTAGCTTTATTATATTTCTTAAAATATTTTTCAGCATTTTTTGAAATAGATATTGTTGGATTGATTTTAATTTTTATTAAATTATTATTATCATAAAAGTTCTCAAGTTCAACATATTCTGTATTTTCAGTAACTAAAATCATATCTTTATTATTAGAAGCTAAACTATAATCGTTAGTAAACTTATAAATATTAGCAATTAGAAGTTCACCTGAAACTTTATATTCATCAAGTTTTTTAGCAGTTTCTATTTTGTTATTTATATTTTCAAGCTTTTTTACTATTTTATCTAAAGTACTACTTAATATTTTTAGTAAAGTATTCCTATAAGAAACATATTCTTCATTTAAAAGTTTTTTAGTGTAAAAATCATCTAAAAATAAATTGCTATCAATATTATTCTGACCTAAACTAGCATTCTGATTTTTATTTAGAAGTTCATTATTATCAACAACTTCTTTTGCATTTTGAAAGTAAAAAATAGAATAATTATCTTTGAATTCTTTAATCTTTGCATCTTTACAATCATTAGCTAAAATAGAATTTATATAATCATAAATGGCAAATAAACTTGAAGAAGACACAGTATTAGACAATTTTAAAGTATCTAAAGCAGACTTAACAAATTGTTTACTAATACCATTTATTAAACTAGAAATTGCCACATCCAAAGTTTTATAATCAGAAGAGAATATTAAATTAATAAACTCTTTTTGAGATAAATCTAAAAACTCAACTTTATCACTTTTAGGAGTAAGATATTCTCTAGTAGGCATTATACTTCTAGAAATTCCTTCACCATCAAATTTTTTCAAAGCATCAATTATTTTATTTTTATCATTTAATAGAGTAACATTACTATACTTTCCCATAAGCTCTATTACAAGAGTTCTAGTAACTTTATCATTCATCTCGTTGAAACATTCGAAATCTATATAACATATTCTCTCTAAACCATTCATATATATTTTAGAAATTCTGCTATTAACTAGATATTTTCTTAAAATCATACAAAAGTTAGGAGCAACAAGGGGATTAGGCTTAGAATTAGTTGTTAAATGAATTCTGTAATTACTAGCTGATGTATCAATATTTAAAGCATAATTTGAGCCATTATAAATACCAATAATAATATTATTATTGGTAGGAACGTGTATTTGATTAACTTTTCCGCCTTCTAAAATTTGTAATTCGGTTACTATTTTTCTTAATGTTATTCCATCAAAAGCCATTTTAACTCCTTACTGTAAATACTGTATAAAGCAAAAAATTTACGCAATGATTTATAAAATATACATTTATTATAATATATTTTAAACAAAATCGCAAGAAAATATTGACATACGAAGTTTTTAAAAATATAATAGGGTTGAAAATAGGCTTAAGGAGAGCATAATATATATGTCAAACAGCAAAGTATTTTTTTCTAAAGGAATAAACTATGAAAAAATGACAGATGAAGAGCTTATTAAACTTGCTAAAAAAGAAGATAAATCAGCATTTGAAATTTTAATAGAGCGTTATAAAGAAACTGTCAATATGAAAGTAAGTAAATACTATATAAATGGAGCTGAAAAAGAAGATATTATTCAGGAGGGATTGATTGGTCTATTTAAAGCAGTGAAAAGTTTCAATCCTGATAAAGATAATTCTTTCAAAAGCTTTGCTAATATGTGCATTGAAAGACAAGTCATAACAGCAGTAAAAGGTTCTAATAGACAAAAACATATTCCTCTTAACTCTTATGTATCATTAAATAATCCAACTTATGAAAGTGATGATGGAGATGTAGAAAATCCGCTAATAGATGTATTAGATGTAAACACAGTTGAAGATCCACTTGAAACAATTACAAAGAATGAATATTTGAGACATGTTGAAAAAACAATAGATGAATCACTAAGCTCTTTTGAAAAGCAAGTACTTAATAAATACATAGAAGGGAAAAGCTATGTGCAAATCGCAGAAAGCTTAAATTCCCCTGTTAAATCAGTAGATAATGCAATTCAGAGAATTCGCAAAAAAACAGCAAAGAATATAGAAAATTTAACTTAATCAATCTAATATTATTTTAATTTATAGCAAATTAGAAAATAAACATCATATATTAGATTTATTAGATTGATTAATAATATGCTAATATAGCTCAGTAGATAGAGCGCAGCCTTGGTAAGGCTGAGGTCACGGGTTTGATTCCCGTTATTAGCTCCAATTTAAAACAGCTTACGAACTTATAAAGGTTTCGTAAGTTTTTTTCATTTTAGAAAAGATGAATCAAACCTTATAAAATTAAAAAATTAAAATTTATAAAACTATTGACATCTGCAAACAGACGTTTTATAATACAGATGAAAAGGATGTGAATTTATGGAAGAAAAAAATTTAGCAATTCAAAATGAATTATCAAATGAAGATATAAAAAATTTAATATATACAATAAGAGGAGAACAAGTTATGTTGGATAGTGATGTAGCTATGCTATATCATTATGAAACTAAAAATGTAAATAAAGCTGTAAAAAGGAATATTGATAGGTTTCCAGAAGAATTTTGTTTTCAATTAACAGAAAATGAATTTCAAACTTTGAAGTTCCAAATTGGAACCTCAAAACAAAATTTAGAAATAAAAGATAAACTTAGAGGAGGAAGAAGGTATTTACCTTATGTTTTTACAGAACAGGGAATTGCTATGTTAGCAGGTATTTTAAAAAATGATATAGCCGTAAAAGTTAGTATTAATATAATAAAAAACTTTATAGAAATGAGAAAATTTATATCTTTAAATGGACAAGTATTTGAAAGATTAACAAATATGGAATATAAATTACTAGAACATGATAAAAAATTTGACGAAGTTTTTAATCAACTACAGCTAGAAGACAATATTAAGCAAAAAATATTTTTTGATGGCCAAATATGGGATAGCTATAGTCTAATTATAGATATTATAAAAAAAGCAAATAAGAAAATTTTAATAATAGACAATTATATTGACGATAGCATTTTGAAAATGCTAGTAAAAAAGAAAATACATACTGAAGTAGTTATCTTAACATCAGAAAAAAGTAATATTGACACTTTAGATATTAAAAAATTCAATAAGGAATATCCTTTATTGAAGGTTGCTAAAACTAATAAATTTCACGACAGATTTATTGTAATAGACAACAAAGAGATGTACCATTTAGGTGCTTCAATAAAAGATTTAGGCAAGAAATGTTTTGGAATAAACAAAATAGAAGATATGAATATTATAGAAAAGATTATTAATTTATGATACATAGAAGAACACTACATTAAAATTCCATATTGGTCTTTTTATGTTGAATTAAAATTTATGTATTGTAATGGCTTCTCCATCTTCATTATAAATGGTGGCATCAACATTAGTCATATATTGATAAGTAAGTAATATGTATATTTTTCACGTTTTAACAAAAAATGCTAAAACTATTGATTTTAGATAAAAAAAGTGCTACAATAAAAGTTGTTAATTTTTTTAATCCTGTTTTGCAGGTTTATATAAATGGCTAAAATCTTAGCCAAGACATCTTAGCAAAAAATAACTATTTTTCAGGGAGGAAACAACACTATGGAAAATCGGTTGGGGAAAATCAAGGAGGAGCTTTTCGAAGACATTGATGGTAAGAAAGCAATTATCTATCTTTCCATAATCGGCTTAATTTATGGTTTTGGATTGTGCTTTATCGGAGAGTCAATGAGTGTTTTGAGCCAAAATCAATCCAAACACATTATCAACCCGGAGATTACTGCTTTTTTGATGTTTTTCTGTTATACATTCTCATTGGGCATACTTGTTTATTATGTATATTACAAATTATACAAAAATAAGCAACTAAAGAAACAAAAGGAATTGGATGAAATAAAAAGACAAATGCACATTCAAGCACTTGAAGATCAGTATGGAAAATTCATTATATTGTTAAATGATGTACTTAAAGAAATCTTTGGTGATATTGATGAAACGAAGGTATCTCATGAGTTTCTCGCTAAGTTCGAAGAATATGAAAAACAATATAATTCTTTTTTGCCACAAAGTTTTACTGAAGCAGCTTGTTTGTTTTTAGCCTTAATCAAATGTCCGATTGTTATAACTGATAGCGAAAACGAAGATGTAAAAAAAGAGGTATTGGGCTTAAATGTGCGTATTGCCTTAGGTTGCGCTATTAAAATTATTATGGAACCATTTACTTATTATGTGAATCTCAATGGAGAAACATGCATGGAGTACTACACAAAGGTTATTAAAGTATTTCCTGATGGAAATTCTTTAGATGGTGAAGAAGGACAGAAAATTTTAAATAGCGTATACAATGACATAGTCGAAAACGAAGAGACACGAGATTGTAACTATTATGAAATGCTGTTTAGAAAAATCTACATGAACAGTCAAAAGCGTTAAACATAGTGCAAGGTCAAAAGTATAATTACTTAAACAACAAAAAGGACTACTGACAATAAAATGTCGGTAGCCCTTTTAAATATGTATAAAAAAAGCAAAGCTAAAATATACTTATCAAAGATTCAAATTATAATTTACTGATAGCTTCTCTTGCAAGTTCATCACATCTATTATTATATTCATTATCACTATGTCCCTTAACTTTAATAAAGTTAACTTTATGTGTTTGGGTAAGAGAATATAACTCTTTCCAAAGTTCTTTATTTTTTACATCATCTCCGCCGGCAGTTTTCCAATTTTTCATCATCCAATTATAGATCCAACCTTGAGAAAAAGCATTGACTACATAAGCACTATCACTATATAAATCAACTTCACAAGGAAATTTAAGAGCCTTTAATCCCTCAATAACAGCAGTTATTTCCATTATATTATTAGTAGTATCTTTCATACCACCTGAAATTTCTTTTTTATTTCCGTTATACATAAGAATCGCAGCCCAACCTCCAGGCCCCGGATTACCAGAACATGCTCCATCTGTATAAATAGTTATTTTTTCCATATATAATTGTATCCTTTCCAATTCAATTTGAAATTTAGTGAATTTTATGCAAAAATGTCCACTTATATATTTTGAAAGTCTCCCAAGCTTTATTGTAAAAATTAATTCTTTATGATATTATACCAATAATATTAATAGCTTTCAAGGGAGGAAAAAATTTTGTCAAAAGTATTGGGAATTATTGCAGAATATAATCCATTTCATAATGGACATTTATATCATATAGAAAACTCAAAGGCACAGTCAGGCGCAGATATGGTTATTGCTGTAATAACAGGAAATTTTACACAAAGAGGAAATACATCAATAATAAATAAATGGGAAAAAACTAAAATGGCTATAAGTTCAGGAGTTGATTTAGTAATTGAGATTCCAACAATTTATAGTTTATCAAGTGCAGAAAACTTTGCAGAAGGTGGAATCAAAATATTAAATGAGCTTGGAATAGTTGACACAATTTCATTTGGAATGGAAACAGATAACATATCAGATATAAATAATATTTCGAATGTACTTTATAATGAATCTAAAGAGTATAAAGAACTTTTAAAAAAGGAATTAGATAGTGGAATATCATATCCACTTGCAAGACAAAGAGCAGTAGTAAAGTATTTAAAAGATAATAAATACGAAAATATTTTAAATGGATCAAACAATATTTTAGCAGTAGAGTATTTAAAGGCATTAAAGAAACTAAAAAGTAAAATCGAGCCCATTGGAATAAAAAGAGAAAAAGTATTTTATAATAGCAGAAAAATTGTAGATGAATATGCAAGTGCAACTGGTATAAGACAATTATTAGAAAGAAAGCAAATAGAAGAAGTTGCAAGAGTTGTACCAAGAAATACATTTAATATATTAATAGAAAACATTAGAAATGGTACCTTTGTAATTGATTTGAGTTCATTTTCTAAAGAAATAATTTATAAATTAAGATGTATGAATAAGAAAGAAATAGCTAATCTTCCAGAAGTATCAGAAGGTTTAGAAAACTTAATAAAAGACTCTGCAAACAAAACTAACAATATAATAGAACTTATAAACTTAATAAAATCTAAAAGATATACACAAACAAGAATACAAAGAATTTTATTATATGCTTTACTTGGAATAACTAAAGAAGATTTAGAAATGTCAAGAAAAACAACTCCTTATGTTAGAGTACTAGGATTTAATGATAAAGGAAAAAATATTCTGTCTAAAATAAGCTCAAAAGCTACAGTTATAACATCTTTAAAGAAATTCGAAGATACAAATAAAAACTTAAAATATAAAAGAATGTTAGAAATAGATAAATTAGCAACAGATATTTATACTCTGGGTTACAATAAAAATTCAATAAGCGGTTTAGATTATACTCAAGAAATGATTAAACTAAAATAAAATAGTTAATAATTATTACAAACATATTACAATATTATGAATTTTTAATTATAGTTATTGAAAGAAATAGCCTTATATCATATAATAAAATCAAATTATTTAGGAGGCAATCTATGGAGGACGAAAGTTTTGCAGATTACATCTTAGGAGAAAAAGACTGGAGTAAGAAGCTAGAAATAATGTATTATTTAAAAAAAAGAACAGGAATATATTATGATAATTCCGTAATTTTTAAGACTTTAATTGCTAAATTCTTTTTAGACTATTTACATGAATTCTATCCAAGGTTTGAAATAGATGATAATTTGGTCATTACTGCTAGACTTCTTTGCGATTGTCAAAAAGTTGAAAACTCTACAAAATTAGAAGAAATACAAGGTTATGCAAGAAGAGGGGCTGAATATTTAGCTAATCTCGGATTTGATGAAAAATTTTGCAAAATATGTGAAGGTGTAAATAGATATACAATAAAGGAAAATAGATATCCAGAAAGTGATATTCTAGAGTTAGCAGACCAGTTTGGTGGTATGCTTCTAGATAGACCAGAGAGAATTGGATTTAAAGCAGATGAAGCATTAGTACTATTGGAACATAGAAACCTAAAAGACAAAAATAACAGACTATTAAAACCATTTATAAAATTTGTAAACTATATGCAAACAGTACAAGCTTAAAAATAGTAGTAGGAGGAGTATTAAATGGAGAGTTTTATAGAAGAAGTTGCTAAAACATATAATGGCTTAAGTACAATGGAACAAGCAATAGGAGAAGCCGGAAGATTAGCAAAAAAATTTAAGAATATTCTTGAAAATGGAGATGTTAATAAAGTAGAAAATGAAGAAACTCCAAAAGAAATTAGAGAAAAAGCTTTGAATGCAATAAAAGATTTCGAAGATAGGGATAGACCAAAAGCCGGAAATGTACCTAATGATATGATTTATCAAAATCATGAAAGTATGTTAGAAGAAGCTATGAATAACTTAAATACAATTACTAACAATCGTACTGCGATGGAGCAAAATGTTTCAAATCAAAATGTTCAAACACAAAATAATGAAGGAATGGACAGATAATTATATAATGTATGAAAGAATAAATAATTGATAGAAAATTAAAAAAAACGAAAGAAAAGAGATTGCAAGTTTATTTCTTGCCTCTCTATTTTTCGGCTCAAAAATAATAAATGTAATAATGAAAGGAATATTATAAATGAACGAAATATTTGCGGATTTGCACGTACATATTGGAAGAAGTGAAAACGGAAAACCAGTTAAAATAACGGGAGCAAGGTCACTTAATTTTGCCAATATAGCAAAAGAATGTTATGAAAGAAAAGGAATTGATGTTGTTGGGATAATAGACTGTGCATCACCTTATGTTATTGAAGATATTGAAAACTTTTTAAAAACTGGTGAAGCTTATGAATTAAAAGATGGGGGAATCATATATAAAGATAAAGTCTGCATAATTTTAGGAAGTGAAGTAGAAACTTCAGAAAAAAATGAAGATGGAAAGACTGGAAGTGCACATAATTGTTGTTATTTTCCAACATTAAAAGATATGAAAGGCTTTTCAAATGAAATGTCAAAGCATATCAAAAATATAACATTAAGTACACAAAGGTCAAATGTTTCTGGATACGAACTGATAGACATAGTTGAGAAATATAATGGTGTACTAATTCCTGCGCATGTATTTACTCCATTTAAAAGTTACTATGGAAATTGCACAAGACGATTAGAAAGAATTTTTAAAGAAAAATATAATAAAATTTTTGCAATAGAACTTGGATTAAGTGCAGATACATATATAGCAGATGAAATATCTGAACTTAAAAATAAAAACTTTGTAACTAATTCAGATGCACATTCTCTACCAAAAATAGCAAGAGAATATAATAAACTTTTAGTAGAAGATATAAGCTTTAAAGAACTTTTCAAATCAATAAAAATGGAAGATGGAAGAAAGATTATTGCAAATTATGGATTGGATCCTAAACTCGGAAAATATAATAGAAGTTTTTGTGAAGATTGTAATTGTTCAATTGAAACAGAACCACCAGCCATAAAATGCGATAAATGTGGTGGAACTAATATTACAATGGGAGTTTATGACAGAATTGAAATAATAAAAGATCAAGAATCAAAGAGTCCTAAATTTAGACCGAAATACAATTATCAGATACCTCTACAATTTATGCCTGGAGTAGGAAATAAAGCAATAGATAAATTGCTAGACACATTTGGCACAGAAATGACAATATTAAATAAAGTAACAAAAGATGATTTAGAATCAGTAGTTGGACTAAAACTTGCAGAAACTATAGATAATTCAAGACAAGGAAAAGTTCATATACACGCCGGTGGAGGCGGAGTATATGGTAAACTAGACACAAAATAGTATTGATTATGTTATATTTTCTATCAAATTGAATACATATTATGTATCAGGAGGATGATACATGAGAAAAAAGATAGAAAATCATATAAAAGAAAATATAAAAGAATACATCATATTCGCACTAATACTTATAATTGGATTATTTATCGGGACAATGGTTTTAAATAACTCAAACGAGATTCAGAGACAGGAAATTTCAGAGTATTTGAATGATTTTAATACTCAAATAAAAGAGGGAAGCAGAGTTAATTACTCTAATATGCTTTTTGAAATAATAAAGAATGATATTAAGCTGATTTTTTTAATAACATTCTTAAGTGTATCTATAGTAGGAATGCCAGCTTTATACATAATTATAGGATATAAAGGATTTAGCTTAGGATACACAATATCAGCAATAAGTGCAACTTTTGGAACAGGCAAAGGAATATTATTTAGCATTTCACTTATGCTTTTTAGTAAAATAGTTGAAATTCCAGCAATTTTTTATTTAGCATTAAGTGGAATAAAGATGTTTAAAACAATTATTAAAGATAGAAGTAAAGATAACATAAAGTATGCTGTAACAAGGTATATGGGCAATTTAATTATTGCAATAATTTTGTTTCTAATTTCAGCGTTTTTGGAAACTTATTTATCTACAAACTTATTTATAAATATTTCAAAATATTTATAAAATCTCTTTACTTTTTAAAAATAATTTGATATAACATAATAAGTTTATGTAAAAACAATATTTATTTAAAGGGGCAGGTAATAATATGGATAAGCAAATTAAACTATTTTTAGAATTTTTACAAAATGATAAAAAATTGTCAGACAACACTCTTCAATCATATAGAAGAGATATCCTACAATTTGAAAGATATATTTTAAATAAAGATATAAATTATCTTAAAGCAACTGAACAAGATATTGAAGATTACATAGAAGAACTAAAAAAAGAAGGAAAGAAAACATCTACAGCCTCAAGAAGTTTAGCAACAATAAGATCTTTCTACCAATTTTTATTAAGAACAAAGAAAGTTAAAGCTGACCCAACACTTGGATTGCAATCTCCAAAGATTGAAAAAAGAGTACCTAGTGTTTTAACTTCAGAAGAAATAGAATTACTTTTAGACCAACCTAAGGATGTTGATCTTAAGGGAACTAGAGATAAAGCTATGCTTGAGTTTGCTTATGCAACAGGAATGAAAGTAACTGAAATAATAGATTTAGATTTAGCAGATGTTAATTTTGAAGACAATACAGTATTGTGCTCAAATGGAAAGAAATCAAGAACTATTCCATTAGGAACACTTGCTGAAAAGGCTTTAAAAGAATATGTTGATCAAGCTAGACCAATAATGATAAAAGATGAAAAAAATCAAGCATTATTTGTTAATGTAAATGGTGCAAGATTAACAAGACAAGGATTCTGGAAAATAGTTAAATATTATAAAGACCAAGCCCATATAGAAAAAGATATAACACCACACGTTTTAAGACATTCATTTGCAACACATTTATTACAAAATGGAGCAGACTTAAAATCAATCCAAGCAATGCTAGGACATTCAGACATATCTTCAACACAAGTTTATGCTCAATTTGAAACACCTGAACTAAAAAATATTTATAAAAAAGCACATCCAAGAGCTTAATAAAAATAAAAATATCTCAAAAAATTTTTTTCTTGAGATATTTTTTTATTTTATTTTACAAAACAAATGTTTGACAAACAACAAAAAATGATATATAATATTAAAAAATAATTAAGGGAGTGATATTATGCAAGAAAATAAATTAGCTTTATTTGAAGAAAAAGAAATACGAAGAAAATGGCATAATGAAGATTGGTATTTTTCAGTGGAAGATGTTGTTCAAGCTTTAACTGATTCTACAGATGTCAAACAATACATAAAAAAGCTTAAAACCAGAGATAAAGAGCTAAATAACAACTGGGGTACAATTTGTACCCTGGTTGAAATGATAGCTAAAGATGGAAAAAAGAGGAAGATAAGAACAGCTAATACAAAAGGAATACTGAGAATTATTCAATCAATCCCCTCACCAAAAGCAGAACCTTTTAAATTATGGTTAGCGCAAGTAGGTAGTGAAAGACTAGATGAAATTGTAAATCCAGAACTTGCAATTAATAGAGCAAAAGAAACATAATACAAATAATAGTTTTGGATTACAAGAATTAAAAGTTGATGTACAAGAAGCTGGAAGAATTACAGGAAAAGCTAGAAAAGAGATTGAGAGTAAAATAGGAAGAAAAATTGCCGAAAAAACAAATTATAAAAATTTAACTAACAATATTATAATAGCACGAACAATTGAAGAGGGAAAGTTAAATGGTGAAAATAGAAAATAATAATAAAACGACAAGAAATCATTATGTTCCTAGAGGATATTTGAAGTTTTTTGAAAATAATAGTGGACATCTAATATTTTATGATAAAAATATCAAATGTATTGAGGAATGCAATAGCAGTAATGTGGCTATAAAAAAGAACCTATATAATGCAAAAGAATATAACAAAGAAGTAAGTTGGGAGGATTTTTATACCAATGCAGTAGATAAAGAATTTCCAAAACTTATAAGGGAATTAATATCATATGTAAAAAATCCTCTTATTCAAAAACCGTTAAATATGAATAATATAAAGGCTAGATTAAGTGTTAATGTTGTGTTACAATTGCTTAGAACTCCAGAAAGAATATATTCACAAAGAGAAAAATATAATGAAAGGTTAGATCAAATTTTTAGAGAATTAGAAGAAAAAAATATAAATATAAATAGGAAAGAAATACAGGAGGCTTTGGAAAAATATAAAAAAGATGAATATTATAAGGGAATAATGTTACGATTAATAAATGATAAACCTAGATTAAAGAAATACATAGCTATTTTACTAAATAAAACATGGTTATTGTACTATAATAATACCAACATAGAATTTATAACCAGTGATAATCCCGTTATACTATACAATTTTATAGATAAAACGGTAGGATTATGTAATGGAATAGCTAGAAGTGATACATTTATAATGATGCCTTTAACTCCAAAATTTCTTTTGTTTATAGCACCTAATTATTATATGATGGGATTCTTAAAAAAATTATATGACAATACTTTAATAAAAGTTGATGAAATATCAGTAGTAGAAAATTGCAATTATAGGCAAGTTGAAAATTCGATGAGACAAATTTATGGAAATGATTATGATTTAATAAAAAGATATATTATATAAATTAAAATTTTAATAATTTATTTTAACGTGTATTATGAAAGTAAATCAAGAATAAGATAAATGTACTATCTTGTGAGTATATTAACAAATACATTATGTATCTATCTTTCTTGTGGTATTTTCTGTTATTTATACCATAACTACTTGACATATTTAAGAAATAATAATAAAATAGATATGTAGAATATTTATAAAAATTATATATATTTGTACATTGAAAATTTAAATAGAAAAAGAGGTGTTATTTATGCAAATCGCAATTTATATCACTATTTTTCTAGTCTCAGCAATAGTTTTTCTATTCGTTGGATATATAGCAAGAAAGAAAACAGCTGAATCAAAAATTGAAAGTGCTGAAATTGAAGCAAAGAGAATTTTAGAAGAAGCAAGTAAAGAAGCAGAAAATGCGAAGAAAGAAGAAATTGTTAAAGCAAAAGAAGAAATTATAAATACAAGAAATGAATTAGAAGAAGAGATTAGAGAAAGAAGAAGTGATGTTCAACAACAAGAAAAAAGGTTAATTCAAAAAGAAGAAAACCTAGAAAAGAAAATCTACGATGTAGAACAAAAAGAAAAACAACTAGAAAAGAGAGAAGATAGCTTAGAAGAGGAAAGACAAGAAGTTCAAAGAATGAAAGATTCAGAACTAGACCAATTAGAAAAAATAGCAAGACTAACTCAAGATGAAGCAAAAGCACAATTGTTAGCTAAGTTAGATGACACATTAACATCTGAAAAAGCTGAAAGAATTAAAAATATGGAAGAACAAATCAAAGAAAAAGCTGAAGAAACAGCTAAAAATGTTATTACATATTCAATTCAAAAATGTGCAGCAGATCATACCTCAGAAGCTACTGTATCAATTGTAGCCCTTCCTAATGATGATATGAAGGGAAGAATAATTGGTAGAGAAGGAAGAAATATTAAAGCTTTAGAAACATTAACAGGAGTTGACTTTATTATTGATGATACTCCAGAAGCTGTTGTTATTTCAGGATTTGATCCATTAAGACGTGAAGTAGCAAGAATAGCTCTAGAAAAGCTAATAAATGATGGAAGAATACACCCATCTAAGATTGAAGAAATGGTTGAAAAGGCAAAAGAAGAACTTGCTAAAACAATCAAAGAAGAAGGTGAAAGAGCTGCGATGGAAGCAGGTGTTATAAACCTTCATCCAGATATAATCAATCTATTAGGAAAGCTTAAATATAGAACAAGCTATGGACAAAATGTTTTAATGCACTCTATTGAAGTATCTAATGTCGCAAGAATTATGGCAGATGAATTAGGACTAGATGTAAAGCTTGCAAGAAGAGCAGGACTTTTACATGATATAGGAAAAGCATTAGACCATGATATGGAAGGAACACACGTTGAAATAGGTGTAGATATTTTAAAGAAATATAAAGAAGATCCAAAAGTAATAAATGCAGTAGAAGCACACCATGGTGATGTAGAACCCCAAACACCAGAAGCTTACTTAGTTCAAGCCGCAGATGCAATATCTGCATCAAGACCAGGAGCAAGGCGTGAAACATTAGATGCATATATTAAGAGATTAGAACAACTAGAATCAATAGCAGATTCATTTGAAGGTGTTGAAAAATCTTATGCAATTCAAGCTGGTAGAGAAATAAGAATTATTATAAAACCAGAAAAAGTATCTGATGATGAAATGACTTTAATTGCAAGGAAAGTTGCAGAAAAAATTGAAACTGAGATGGAATATCCAGGACAAATTAAAGTTAATTTAATTAGAGAAAAAAGAGTTGTAGATTATGCAAAATAAATCGTTGCCGAAATTTTATATTTCGTATCAACGATTATATGGGTTACAATAAAGAAAGAGAGAATGTAGAGTAAAATCTATATTCTCTTTTTTGAATTTTGGTAATATTTACATTTACAAATTCATAAAAATATGTTATAATAATATTGTTGGTGCAGTATTCTAGTAGTATTACTTATTATGAGGGTGGGGCTAAAAATCCACCAATGGCAGACATAAAGTTTTGTGATTTTGCGCGAGACGCCAAGCTTGCGTGAGTTATGAGATAAGAGAGTAGGACCATATATAATGGCATATATAAAAAAAGTTTCCTACTTTCGTATTTGTTCAATATATTATATATTGTAATGCCTATTTTGAGTGATAGTCTTGGGATTAACTTAAAAAATAAAATTATTTGGCCAAATGGTTTTATTATTTGTTATGAAATCACTATTGCAAAAGAAATTAGTAATAAACGTAATACTTCAAGGAAAACTTCTAGACTGTTTATATAACTTTAAGAAGTTTTATGGATTAAGATACGTATTTAAGTGGTAATCTGGTAGCCAAATTATCTTGGATGCTTTGCTTAAATGGAAACGACTAAACAGTAATGTTTAGTGCAAAGTAGAGAAATTCGACTAGACCTAAAACGTAAAATTTACATAGGACTTTACCAACATAGATTAAAAATAAGCGGTAAGAATTATTCTTATCGTTTATTTTATCTATATGTTGCTAATAACAAACATAAATATAATTATATTATCTAAACATCTCGACAAAATGAACGGATTACATTATAATAATAAGTAGAATGGAGAAATAATGAAAAAAGATAATAATAGAAAAGAAGAAATAAAATGGTTTTTACAAGTATCTTTAATTGCATTTGTATTATCAATAATATTTTCATTTATATCTAGTGAAGCAGTTAATTTATTATCTGTTTTACCTGCAATAATTGTACTAGTTATTGTTATTGGTATAGGAATATTATTTGATATAGTTGGAGTTGCAATTACAGTAGCAAAAGAAGATGAGTTTCATGCAAAGGCAACTAAAAAAATAAAAGGTGCAAAAACATCAATAGATTTAATAAAAAATTCTACTAAAGTATCAAATATATGTGCAGATGTAATAGGAGATATTTGCGGAGTTTTAAGTGGAGCAATAAGTGCATCAATATCCATGAAGCTTATGCAAGGAACTAATATTCCATTTGATTTACAGTTTATTATAAGTGCTTTAGTTGCATCTCTTACAATAGGAGGAAAAGCTTTAGGAAAAGGTTATGCGAGAAGAAACTCAACTAAAATAGTTTGGATTTTAGGAAAAGTTGTTAGCAAATTCAAAAAAGAAAGGAATAGATAATCGTAAATCAAAAAATAAAAAGATAAGTAAATAAAAGAAAGGAAAATGATTTTTTAATCATTAAGTAAAATTATGAAAGTTTTAGCGATAGGTGATTTAGTTGGAGAAGGCAGTGTAGTAAAATTAAGAAAAGAATTAGAAAATATACAAATAGCAGAAGAAATTGACTTTACAGTTGTAAATGGAGAAAATTCTGCTCAAGGAATGGGAATGACTACAAAGATATTCAACGATTTATGCAAAATGAAAGTTGATGTTATAACAATGGGTAATCATACTTGGGGCAAAAAAGATATATTTTCATTTATAGATAGCCCAAGAATTATAAGACCAGCAAATTATTCAAAAGGAATACCTGGAAAAGGATATACAATTATAGAAAAAGAAGGAAAGAAAATAGCAGTAATAAATCTAATTGGAAGAACTGATATGGGAGTATTATCTGATAATCCATTTACTTGTATAGATGATATATTAAAAAATATACATGCAGATTTTATTATAGTAGATTTTCATGCCGAAGCAACAGCAGAAAAACTTGCAATGTCTTACTATTTAGATGGTAGAGTAAATGTACTTTTTGGAACACATACACATGTGCAAACAGCAGATGAACAGGTTTTACCAAAAGGAACAGGATATATTACTGATATTGGAATGACAGGACCAATAAATTCAGTAATCGGAATGGATGTAGAAGCATCTTTAAAGAGATTTGTAACATCATTACCTGAAAAATATAGATTAGCAGAAGGCGAGCAGATGCTAAATGGAGCAGTATTTGAAATAGATGATATTACAAAAAGAACAAAAAGAGTTTATAGAATAAGTGTATAATAATTATAGAATTACATTTTAAAATAAAAAACGGAGCAAAGATTTTCTATGCAATAAAATGCTTAAAAGATTTTTGCTCCGAATAATTATATAAATAACTTACATCATGCTTTCCATATCATATAAACCATTAGGCTTATTAACTAGAAATTTAGCAGCTTTAATTGCACCTTCTGCAAATACATCTCTAGAATAGGAGGTATGTTTTAATTCAAAAGTTTCAAACTCTCCAAAGAATTGAACAGTATGTTCTCCAACAATATTGCCACCTCTAATTGAATTTAAACCAATTTCATATTTATCTCTTTTTTCGTGTTTATCATGTCTATTGTATTCATAATGATAATTTCCTCCTAATGAAGCATTTATTTCATTAGCAAGCATTTGAGCAGTACCACTTGGACTATCAACTTTTCTATTATGATGAACTTCTGTAATTTCAATATCGGTGTTTTTTAGCAAAGGAGCAAGCCACTTAACAAGTTTTTTCATAATTGTAATATCATAAGACATATTAGCAGATTTAAAAATAGGAAATTTCTTACTATATTCTTTGATAAGATTTTCTTGTTCTTCAGAAAAACCAGTAGTTGCAATTACAACAGGAATATTATTTTTACTAGCAAAATTCAAAATATTAAGAGTAGCTTCAGGTAGAGAAAAGTCTATAATTACATTAGGAATTTCCTTAATATCAGCTATATCAGTATATGTAGGAAAATCAGAATCACTTGCAAATTTATCAAAACCAGATTGTAAACATAAAGTTTCATCTTGTTTAACTAAATCACAAACAACGTGACCCATTTTTCCATTACATCCATTAACCATTACATTTATCATATATTTATCCTTTCTCATTTATAAAATTGAATAATTATTTTAAATCAAATATTTGCTATTCTACAATTAACATTATTTATTCATTAAATTAAATAATTTTTGTTTTAAAACTTCCTCTTTTTCAGCAGTCATTTTAGTTAAAGGTAGTCTAGGAATACCAAAATCATATCCAATCATATTTAAAGCAGCCTTTACTGGAATAGGATTTACCTCACTAAATAAGCTGTTTATAAGAGGTATAGCATCTAATTGCATTTTAGTAGCAGTTGACACATTTCCATCTAAAAAGTTTTGAACCATATCATGTGTGTATTTAGGCATTACATTTGATAAAACAGAAATAACGCCGATTCCACCTAAAGACAAAACAGGAAGTACTTGATCATCATTTCCTGAATATATTTGTAAATTATCTCTGCATAAATTTGCAATTTGAGCAATTTGAGAAAGATTTCCACTAGCCTCTTTAATAGCTACTATATTAGGTATTTTAGAAAGTTCTAAACAAGTCTTAGGTTCAATATTAACTCCAGTTCTACTTGGAACACTATATAATATAATAGGTAGATTAACACTTTGAGCAATAACTTTATAATGCTCAACTAAGCCATTTTGAGTACATTTGTTATAGTAAGGTGTAACAATTAAAAGTCCATCAGCACCAAAACTCTCAGCAAACTTAGAATTTTCAATAACTTGCTTTGTGTTATTTCCTCCAGTACCAACTATAATTGGAACTCTACCATTAGATGTTTTTATAGCACATTCTATGGCAGATTTTTTTTCATCATGAGTCATTGTAGCAGACTCTCCTGTAGTACCACATACAATTATGGCATCTACATTATTTTGAATTTGATTTTCAATAAGTCTCTCAAATTCTTTTACATTTACACCATTTTCATCAAAAGGTGTTGCAATGGCTGTTCCACAGCCTTTAAATAAAATTTTTTTCATAAATAATCACTCCTAAAAGAAGTTTATTATATAAATGTAATTACATTCATATTGATAATGCTCATTATATTACAAAACAATAAAAAAATAAATAAAATTATTAAAAATTAATAAATCAAAATTTAAATCAATAATAAATAAAAATAAAAAGTATAAAATGTCAAATATTGTCAAACAAGGTCGACGAAAAGTTAAGAAAAATGCCTGAAAATACTAGACATTTTATCTACATAGTATTATAAATATATTTGTAATTACAAAATAAAATAATATTAGGAGGAAAAAATGGAAGTTTTAAAAATCTCATCAAAATCAAACCCAAATTCAGTAGCAGGAGCTATTGCTGGGATGGTAAAAGAAACAAGGAAGGCAGAAATGCAAGCAATTGGAGCAGGAGCTCTAAATCAAGCTGTAAAGGCTGTTGCTATAGCAAGAGGATTTGTAGCACCAACAGGAGTTGACTTAGTATGTATACCTGCATTTGCAGAAGTTCAAGTAGAAGGAGAGGACAGAACAGGAATTAGACTAATAGTAGAGTCTAGATAAAAAGGTTGTATAATATAGTTGTAGGAATTATTCCGTATCAACGATTATATAGTAAACAATAAAACTAGTGGGGCATGGATAAATATTGTTGTGAAGCTGACAAAATATTTATTCATGTCATTTTTGATTAAAATATTGAAAATTTTATTATATTATTATATGATACACGAAGGAGAAAGAAATGAAATCAAGTGGTAATAACTTTTTTAAGTATATATTTATTATAGTCGTAATAGCTCTTATTTGTGGTGCAGTTTATATTCTTTACTATAGTAATAACAAAGAAGGGGAAGAAGATATAGAAGATTCTAATAGCAGTGAAGAAGAAAATATAAGTATAGTAGAAAATTTAAAAATGGGTATAACCAATTATGATACAATGAATCCTATTTTAACTAAAAATAGAGACATTGTAAATATAGACAAGCTTGTATTTGATCCGATTTTTTTTATCACATCAGATTATAATTTACAAACATGTTTAGGAAAATCAATAAATAGAACATCTGAAACGAGTTATGAAATAAAAATAGATTCAAGCATTAGATGGCAGGATGGAACAACTTTTACTTCTACAGATGTCAAATATACAATAGAGCAAATAAAAAATACTAACTCAATATATTTATCAAATGTACAAGATGTAGTAAGTGTAGATACTCCAGACTCAGAAACAGTTGTCATAAATCTATCAAGAAATGTACCTTTTTTTGAATACAATTTAACTTTCCCAATAGTATCAAGCAGATATTACTTTGATCAAGATTTTGTTAATTCAAACAAGATACCAATGGGAACAGGAATGTACAAAATCGCAAGTATAAATGATGATAACATATTACTTATTATGAATGACAAATGGAAGAACTTTAAAACAAATCAGCCAAGAACACAATCAATTACTTTGCATAAATATAATGCAATAGGAGAAGTTTTTAACACTTTTAAACTTGGAAATATTGATTTACTAAATACCTATATGACAAACTATGCAGACTATATTGGAACAATAGGATATAATAAAAGAGAATATAGTGGAAGAGATTATGATTTTTTAAGCTTTAACTGTAATGATAATATATTATCAGATCCAGCAGTAAGAAAAGCTATAAATTACGCTATAAATAAAGATAATATTGTAAGTACTGTATTTGGATATTCAAAAATAGTATCAAACTCACCACTTGACTATGGAAGTTTATTATATAATGGAGAAAATGTTATTTCATTTAATCAAGATTTGGCCAAAAAGACTTTGCAAGATAATGGATGGACTTATACAAATAATAGATGGCAGAAGAATATAAATGGATATGTAAAAAAATTAAATTTATCATTAGTTGTAAATAAAGAACAAAGTGATAGAGTCAATGTTGCAAATAATATAAAAAATCAACTAGCTGATGTAGGAATAATAGTAAATGTTGTACAGGTAGATAACAATAGATATAACAGTTACTTAAACAATAAAGATTATCAAATGATATTAACCGGAGTATCCAGTTCAGTAAGTCCGGATTTATCTTACTTTTATGGTTATGGAAACATATCTAACTATTATAATGAAGAAGTATTTTCTAAAATAAACTCAACTGATACAATTAAAGAAGCACAAAAAATAACAAATGATGAAGTACCACATATTGGTTTATATAGAAATAAAGGAACCATTATTTTAAATTCAAATGTTGGAGGTGATTTTTCACCAAATTCATACTTTTTATATTATAATTTTAATAAATGGTATAGACAGCAATAGCTTAATAAATAGATATATAAGATGATTTGCAACAAAAATGTAATATTAAAACTGAAAAAATGTTTGGAAAAAGTATTGACAAAAAATTTATTTAATATATAATATGTACAAACACATGTTTTAGAAAAATAGGAGGAAATTATGAGTACAGAAAAAATGAATTCAGAAAAACAAAAAGCATTAGAAGCAGCAATGGGACAAATTGAAAAACAATTTGGAAAAGGATCAGTAATGAAATTAGGAGATTATAAAGCAATAAACATAGAAGCAATTCCAACAGGTGCTCTTAGTTTAGATATAGCTTTAGGAATAGGAGGTATTCCTAAAGGAAGAATTATAGAAGTATTTGGACCTGAATCTTCAGGAAAAACTACTTTAGCATTACATATGATAGCAGAAGCTCAAAAGCAAGGTGGTGAAGCTGCATTTATTGATGCAGAGCATGCACTAGACCCAGTTTATGCAAAACATCTTGGAGTAGATATTGATAATTTAATAGTATCACAACCTGATACAGGGGAACAAGCTTTAGAGATAGCAGAAGCTTTAGTTAGAAGCGGAGCAATAGACTTAATAGTTGTAGACTCTGTTGCAGCCTTAGTTCCAAAAGCGGAAATTGATGGAGATATGGGAGATGCACATGTAGGTCTTCAAGCAAGACTTATGTCACAAGCCTTAAGAAAATTAGCAGGTGTAATAAATAAATCAAATAGCTGTATTGTATTTATAAACCAATTAAGAGAAAAAGTAGGAATAATGTTTGGTAATCCAGAAACAACCCCTGGAGGAAGAGCATTAAAATTCTATGCATCAGTAAGATTAGATATTAGAAGAGTTGAAAACATAAAGCAGGATGGAGAAGTTATAGGAAGTAGAGCAAAAGTAAAAGTTGTTAAAAACAAAGTTGCTCCTCCATTTAGAGAAGCAGAGTTTGACATAATATATGGTAAAGGTATATCTAAGTCAGGAAATATACTTGATATAGGAATAAACTTAGGATTAGTAGAAAAGAGTGGTTCGTGGTTTGGTTATAATGGAGAGAGAATAGGGCAAGGAAGAGAAAATGCTAAGAAATATCTTGAAGACAATCCTAAGGTTATGGCTGAAATAGAAGAAAAGATTAGAAATAACTTTGACCAAGCTTTTGAAAATAGCCTAGGTGATGAAGTTGTTGATGAAGAACAAGAAAAAGCACCAGAAGAAGATGAAGAAGAGTAATTATAACATAAGTATAAGTAATAAAATTCTGGCAAAGTTTTTCTATGACAAGTATAAAAACTTTGCTCGAAAAATTTGACAGGAGGTAAATTTGGAAATCTTACCTTACTCGGAAAATATTGAGGAATTAGAACAAATTGATAAAGTCAAAAGTAGAGTGTTAAAATTTATAATGTATAAGAAAAGAACGGAAACAGAAATAAGAAATAAATTTCGCAATACTTTTGACGATAATATATTTGAGCAAGTAATTGAAGAGTTAAAAGAATTAGGATATATTGATGATAACAACTATATTGAAAGAGCAGTAAATGAATATATAAGTCTAAAAAATATGTCCATGAAAGAATTAAAATATAAGTTACTTTCTAAAGGAATAAAAAGTGACATTATTGATGATTATTTTTCAGAGAATTATGACAAACTGCTTGAATTTGAAGAAAAATCAGCAGAAAATATATTCTTGAAAAAATCTTCTTTAATGGAAATTCAAGATATTAAATTATTTTTAAGAAAAAAAGGATATATGGAGGAAAGCATAAAAAATGCAGAACATCTTTACACTAGAAACAACTAAATATAACATAAAAACACAGAACTTTGAAGGTCCTCTTGATTTGTTATGTCATTTAATAGATATAAATAAAATGGACATCTATGATGTTAATCTAAATGAAATAACAGACCAATATATTGAGTACATTAAGAAGATGGAAGAGATGGATTTAGAAATGACAAGTGAATTTTTAGTTATGGCTTCTAATTTGCTTTATATAAAATCAAAGATGCTTCTTCCAAGAGTAGAAGATGATGAAGAAATGATCTCGGAAGAAGAGCTTATCCAAAGAATTATAGAATACAAACAATATAAGGAAATAACTAAAACATTTTCTTCAATGTATGCAGAAAATAATAAAAGATTTTATAGACAACCAGAAAAAATAGAACTTCCAAAACAAGATTTAGAATTAAACTATACACAAGAAGATATAGTAAATATGTATAAAGATTTACTAGACAGAACAAGTGTTAGAGTAAATAAAAATGCCAAAAATCTTGAAAAAATTGCTCTTATTGAAAATTATTCAGTAGGAGACACAGTTAAAACAATGTTTAGAGAGCTTATTAGGAATTCTAATTTTGTATTTAACAAGTTATTTTCCTTGAATCGATGTAAACCACAAGAAGTTGTTACAGCTTTTTCGGGACTACTAGAAATGTCAAGAAGAAGTAAAGTAGAAACAAATCAAGAAGAGTTATTTGGAGATATTGAAGTTACTAAAAAGAAAAAGTCTAATGTATAGTAATTAAAATTATAAATATACAAAAAATAAAACATAAATAAAAGTATAAATAAAGTAAAAAATGGAAAAAACTACTATAAGGAGGATTCCTTGTGGTAGTTTTAATTTTGTGTATTATTTTAATAGTTATTTTAGTAATATCACTATGCTTTGTTTTTTCTGCCATAAAGTTTAAGTTAATAGATTTTAAAATAACGGATTATGAAGATTTAAAAAAAATAATTATGCTAATAAAAAATAAAGAATATCTTAAAATATTTAATTATCTAGATTTTATTTTTAAATTTGAATTTTGCGTATTAAAAAAAGTTCCTATACTAAGCTTTAAAATTTCTGATGATAAAATTGCTAGTTTTTTAAAAAAACAGTTAAAAAAACACAAATTAAAAAAGGAAGAAAAAGATTTAGAAATATTTGCAAAAGAAGACAAAAAAGAACTTAAAAAAGATTATGCAGATTTAAACTTAGAAAGTTTAGATTTTCTTATGAATTTAGGAACAGATAATGCAAGTTTAACAGCATTACTATCTACATCAATTACAATTATAATTTCAATGGCATTACCATTTTTAGTAGATAAAATAGAGCCAGAAAAATATAATTATGAAATAAATCCAATTTATTTAGACAAACCAATATTTAATCTTAATGCCTCAATGGTGTTTTCAATGCCAGCAACAGATATTATAAAGTTATTTAGATAAAAATGAATAAAAAAATAAATATGGTAAATAATACAAAAAGAAATTAATTAGTAAGGAGAGATTGATATGGCTAATTATCCGATAGAAGGTTTAATGAATAGTGCAATGAATTCAATCAAAGAAATGATTGATGTAAATACTATTATTGGAGATCCTATTGAAACATCTAATAATATAATTATTATTCCTGTATCAAAAGTTAATTTTGGATTTGCAGCAGGCGGAAGTGAATTTAAAGTAAAAGGAATGTCTGATAAAAAAGATAAGGACAAAGAAATAAGCGAAAGTGAAGAGAGAATAAGGCTTCCATTTGGAGGAGGTTCAGGAGCAGGAGTGAGTATAAGTCCAATAGCATTTATTGTTGTACAACCAACAGGAGTAAAACTATTACCAGTAACACATGCATCTTCATTAGACAAATTATTAGATTTAGTTCCTGACTTAATAGAAAAAACTACACAAATGCTAGATAAAAAACTAAGTAAATCAAACAAAATAATGCAAGAAAATCTAATAGTAAAATTAAATGATGACAAAACTAAAGATAAAAAAGACAGTAAAGATGAAAAAGAAAACAGTAATGAAAATACAAATAATGAACCATCTAAGGTAACTGAGATTGAATCAAAACCATATGAAGTAGAATATGACGAGACAGATATATAATTATTATAATCAAATAATATTTATTAAATAATAAATAAACAAGTAGAGTAAGGTATAAAGGTACCTTACTTTACTTGTTTATATAAAGTGCTTTTGCAATATATGGACCTACTTCATCAAAATTGTACCATCCAGAACTTTTACTATTATTGTCTAAACCGATTAGGATTAGATAAATAGACCATATTATTATTATCATAAGCTAGTAAAACCATATAATGAGAAGCAGTTGTCCAACGATTTGCCTTTGGTTTATTCCATACACATATAAGTACAGGTTTATTTTTATTCAAATGTTCAGTTATATTTTTCTTGGATAAACTAACTTGGTCATAGAAAAAATCAGTATTACTTAATTTAAAAGTCTTAGACAATTCATTAGAAATATTACTACCATCCAAAACTGGAAAATATTTTTTTCTTAAATCTTCAGGAGTATAATCCATATCATAACCACTTAATATTATAGAGATAGCTGTAATACCACATCCTGTTTCAGACATATTCCCATCCCAATATTTTTTATTAGACCAAGAAGAAGAACCATTTTGTTTATATTCTTTATAAGTTTTTCCACTTATATCAGTAAAAGTAGTAAAATAACCATCTTTACCGGATATTTTTTGTTGTCCGATTCCAGAATAATTTTCATTATTATCCAATTTTATTGTTTCATATTCATTGTCTACTTTAGAAAAACTAGATACAATATTAGCAATATATGTATCATTTGTAAAAAAAGATATAAGTTGCATGAATGAATTTTTAAGTAATATAAACAAAACTATAAATATTATAATTAAAATTATTACTTTTACTTTACTTACTTTTCTTTTTTTCTTAATATTTAAACCATAATTATTTCTCATAAAATTCACACTTTCCTTCAATACATTTACTGAAAAAACATTATTGTAACTGCTTTTTTGCAAAGAGTACATATTGCATAGCCACTTTAATAATATTTTATAAAAATTGTAAACTTTAAATTTAAAAAGTGTTTTAAAAAATAATTAAATAATTCTTAAAATTTTCTTAATTTGAAAAAAAAGCCCTATGAAAATTTTCATAGAGCTTTTTAGAGATATTATACTTCGTTTGAAATTATTCGGAAGGGATACTACTTACAAGCTGTGTAAGTGTAAAAGTTCCTTTACCATAATTTTTTCCGATTGCTTCAAGAGAGTTAAGGTCATTAAAATGCCACCACTCAGAAGCAAGAGGATACAGTTCATTATTTGTACAATAGTGTTGAAGCAAAATAGCAGCATCAGTCATAGTACTACTTAAAGTCGCATTTTTCCATGCAGTCTTAGAATCGCTTGGAACAGCTGTTGTAAAAGTACAAGCCAACTTACTAAGTTCATGCATTTCTGTAGGCATTTCGTATTGACTATAATCTGAGACTTTAATGTAAGAATATTTTCCACACTTTTCATACCTTGCAGAAATAAGTTTAACTAAAGTTACATCCATTGCAGCACCTTTTTGATGATTAGAAATCCCAGTAGAGATAAACCAATTCTTTTCCCAAGGTTTACATTCTACCATATTCATAACTTCAGAATCTTTACTCATCAAAACTGATAGAGCATTAGAAACTGCCTCTTGTGTATCTTTAGGTCTATAAGTTTCATAAATCATCAAGCAGTTGCCATCTCTTAATGCATCTTGTTGTGCGTGAGCTATATGCCTTGCCATAGAGTAGAGAACAGGCATAATATACTGAGTTTCTCCAAATCTGTCGTTAAAAGCAGTAGCATTGTACAACTGCTTATCAGTTATTCCATCAATATTTTTTCCAACTGATTTAAATAGTGAGCTAACTGAATTACTGTTGTAATAAATAATGGAAGGAATAACATCAGGCAAGTTAATCATACAATATTTATGCTCTAAAAAACCATAAGTGTTACCTAGTTTCACATACCAAATATTTTGATTTTCCTGCAAAATTGTAAAAGCAGTACCTGGATCCAAGTTCATAAGTAAATTCTTCTTTGACACATCTTCATATAAAGGTGTTTTAACAGATGTAAATCCAGTTGCGCCGTTAATAGGAAGTTCTAAGCCAAATTCATCCAAAGTATGATCAATACTATCAATTTTTACAGAAAATACGCCTTGAGTTGAAAAATTAAAAAGTTCTTGATTAGGGTTGCTATCTTCTGTTGTTGCTTTTTGGCTTGTAGAATTCTTTATCAAACTGTCTAAGGGCCGAACACCTATTATTAAAATTACAAATAATGTTACTAAAAATGAGATAAAAAACAAAGTTATGCCTCTTTTCATTTTTGCAAAATCTCCTTTTTTAATATAGTTGCAACTTTTATTATAGCATGCTTATGAAAAAAAATCAAATATAATAAATCTTATAAAAATATTTTTTAAATAAATAAATTGTTAAAATTTAATTTTAATTCTTAACTTTTTCTTAAACTTTTATTTTTTTATGAAAAAAGTGAAGTTGTATGGTATAATCTAAGTGAGGTTAGGAAAATGAATATATTAGTATTAGATGATGAGAAGGAAATAGCTGATTTAGTAGAGTTATATCTAAAAAATGAAGAGTATAAAGTTTTTAAATTCTACAATTCTAAAGAAGCAGTAGAATGTATAGATAAAGAATCCATTGACTTGGCTATACTGGATGTAATGATAGCTGGAATGGATGGTTTTGAAATATGTAAATATATAAGAAGTAAAGGACTTAATTTTCCAATAATAATGCTAACAGCAAGAGTAGAAGATAAAGATAAAATAAATGGCTTGACTTTAGGAGCAGATGATTATATAACTAAACCATTTAATCCATTAGAACTTATAGCTAGGGTAAAATCAGCTCTAAGAAGGTATACCAAATATAATGATAAAGTAAGTAATGATATAATTGAAATTGATGGATTAGTAATAGATAAGCAAAAACACAAATGTCTATTATATGAAAAAGAAATAGATTTAACTCCAATAGAGTTTGATATACTTTTATATTTGGCAAATAAAAGAGGAATTGTTGTAAGTTCAGAAGAATTATTTGAAAATGTATGGAAAGAAAAATATTTTGATAGCAATAATACAGTAATGGTTCACATTAGAAGAATAAGAGAAAAATTAAATGAAGACACAAAAAAGCCAAAGTTTATAAAAACGGTTTGGGGTATTGGGTATAAAATTGATTAGGAGGCATAATGCAAGATAATTATAATTTAGAAAATAATGGTACTACAAAAGAATTAAAGCGATTAAAAAATTCATTAGCAATTAAAGCAGTGCTAAAGATAGTAGTATATACCCTTTTTGTATACTCTATTTCAATGCTACTTATAGACAATATTTTTAATGACAGCATTGCGGAATATACAAGTTATGAGCTTGGGCGTGACACTTATCTTAAGTTTGTACAAAATAAGGAAATAATTTTAATTGTATCTGCAATTATCATATTTAGTGTAATAGCGTATTTGGTAATAAGAAAGATGAATAATACAATAACAGAAACAATTATAGCAATGGATAAATTACTAAAAAATCCTGAAGAAGAGATAAAGCTGTCAGATGATTTACTGCCTTTAGAAAATAGAATTAACAGAATAAGAGTAGATTTAATAAAAAATCAAAATGAAGCAAAAGAAGCTATGCAAAAGAAAGATAACTTAGTAATGTACATGGCACATGACTTGAAAACTCCACTTACTTCTGTAATTGGTTATTTAAGTTTATTAGATGAAGAAAAGGACATACCGGAAAGTCTAAGAGAAAAGTATATTAAAATAGCCTTGGATAAATCATTAAGGCTAGAAGACCTGACAAATCAGTTTTTTGATATTACAAGATATAATTTGCAAGATATTCCAATAAATAAAAATCAAATAGATTTATCATATCTATTTGATCAACTTATAGAAGAATGTTATCCAATGCTTGAAAGTAAAAAATTAAAAATTAATATTACTAAACCTGATAAATTAAGTTATCTAGGAGATGGTGATAAACTTGCAAGAGCCTTTGAGAATTTAATAAAAAATGCAATAAATTATAGCTATGAAGATAGTGAAATTATAATTGATGTCAAAAAAGTAGGAAATTCAATAAATATTTCATTAAAAAATAAATGTGACAAAATACCAGAATACAAGTTAGAAAAAATATTTGACCAATTTTATAGAGCTGATTCATCAAGAACAACATCAACAGGAGGAGCAGGACTAGGTTTAGCAATTACTAAAAAAATAATAGAATTGCATGGTGGAAATATCAAAGTAAAAAATGATGATGAATATATTGAATTTCAAATAAATCTATAATAATAGTCTTGATTTTTTGTTAAATATATGATATTATAACATATGTTAAACCTTTTACTTAGTCTTAGGACAATTTACACCACTAAGGCTCAGCTAAAGGACAAATCATAATTATTATGATTAAATTTATATAAGGAGGTGTATACTATGATGACAAAGGAAAGAAAAGAAGAAATCATTAAAACTTACAGAAGAGATGAAAAAGACACTGGTTCTCCAGAAGTTCAAGTAGCTCTTCTAACAGAAAGAATTACAGAATTAACAGAACATTTAAAAAACAACCCAAATGATAATCACTCAAGAAGAGGATTATACAAAATGGTTGGAAACAGAAAAAATCTATTAAACTACTTATCTAAGAAAGACATTCAAAGATATAGAGACATAGTTGCAAAATTAGGACTAAGAAAATAGTATATAAAAAAGCGAACGTATTAGTTTTTCTAATATGCTCGCTTTTAAACTCTTTTTATTATGCGATTAGTTTAACTAAAACTAAATTTTCATAATTTTAGTAAAAACTAACCACTTAAAAAGCTTAAAATTTATTTTACAAATTCAAAGAAAAAATTTTTATGTAATTAGTAGACCAGTAGCTTGTATGATATAAATTAAACAATTTACATCATAGAGGTTACAGTCTAACTGATTACAAGAGGAGGGAAAAATGTTTAAAGTTTATGAAACAGAATTAGCAGGAAGAAAATTAACAATCGAAACAGGAAAATTTGCTAATCAAGCAAATGGAAGTGTTACTGTAAGATATGGTGACACTGTTGTTATGACAAATGTAACAGCATCAAAAGAACCAAAGGAAGGAGTAGATTTCTTTCCATTATCAGTAGACTATGAAGAGAAATTATATGCAGTAGGAAGAATACCAGGAAGCTTTAATAGAAGAGAAGGAAAACCAGCAGATAAAGCTATACTTATATCAAGAGCTATTGATAGACCAATAAGACCACTATTTCCACATGATTTTAGAAATGATGTTTGTATAGTAAATACTGTATTATCTGTTGACCAAGACTTTAGTCCAGAAGTTTGCGCTAATATTGGTACATCGGCAGCACTTTCTATTTCAGATATTCCATGGGCAGGACCAACAGCTGCAGTTCAAGTTGGATATGTTGATGACAAAATAATTATTAATCCAACAGAAGAAGAAAGCAAAAAAAGTAGATTACATTTAACTGTTGCAGGAACAGAAACTAAAATAACAATGATTGAAGCAGGAGCAGATGAAATACCTAATGAAACTATGCTTCAAGCAATTAAAGAAGCTCATAAAGAAATAATAAATGTATGTAAATTTATTTCTTCAATAAAAGCTGAAATTGGAAAACCTAAATTTGAATATCAATCATTTTCGATAACTCCAGAATTTTATCAAGCAGTTACTGAAAAGTTTGAAAAAGAAATGTATGAAGCAGTTCAAAATACAGATAAAGAAATTAGAAATGACAATGTTGATAAAGTAGCAGAAGATATTAAAAACTTAGCTATTGAAATGTATGGAGAAAATGCTGAAGAAGAACATGCTTTTGATATTGCTACATCAGTTCATGATTTGGAAAAAGAATGTGTTAGAAAAATGATTCTAACTGAAAATAAAAGACCTGATGGAAGAGGTATTGACCAAATAAGACCATTAAGTGCAGAAGTTGCTTTACTTCCTAGAGTACATGGTAGTGGACTTTTCTCAAGAGGACAAACCCAAGTTCTTTCAATAGTAACACTTGGAACTAAAAAAGATGAACAAGAACTTGATGGATTAGACACTGAAACATCAAAGAGATATATGCATCAATACAATTTCCCTTCATATAGTGTTGGAGAAGCTAGACCTTCAAGAGGACCAGGAAGAAGAGAAATAGGACATGGTGCATTAGCAGAAAGAGCACTAGCTCCAGTAATTCCTTCAGAAGATGAGTTCCCTTATACTATTAGAGTTGTATCAGAAGTATTAGAATCTAATGGTTCAACATCACAAGCAAGTATTTGTGGAAGCACATTAGCATTAATGGATGCAGGTGTTCCAATTAAAAAGCCAGTAGCTGGAATATCAACAGGACTTATTACTAATCCAGATGATCCAGAAAATTATATAGTATTAACTGATATACAAGATATTGAAGATTTCTTTGGAGATATGGACTTTAAAGTTGGAGGAACTAAAGACGGAATAACAGCTATTCAAGTTGATATAAAGATAGATGGATTAACTTATGATATTATTGAAAAAGCTTTTGAAAGAACTCAAAAAGCTAGAAGTTACATCATAGATGAAGTAATATTAAAAGCTATTCCTGAAGTAAGAAAAGATGTATCAAAATATGCTCCAAAAATTATTCAAACTTTAGTACCAGTTGATAAGATTAAAGATGTAATTGGTTCTGGTGGAAAGACAATAAATAAAATAATAGAAGAAACAAATGTAAAAATTGATATTGAAGATGATGGACATGTATTTATATATGCAGAAGATATAAGCAATGCTGAAAGAGCTCTTAAAATTATTGAAAATTTAACGAGAGATATTGAAGCAGGAAAGGTATATAGTGGAGTAGTTTCAAGAATTGTTCCATTTGGTGCATTTATAGATTTAGGAGGAGGTAAAGAAGGATTACTACACATTTCAAAAATATCAAGCAAAAGAGTTGAGAAGGTAGAAGATGTTCTTGCAGTTGGAGACGAAGTTAATGTTAAAGTAACTGAAATTGATAATCAAGGAAGAATAAATCTTAATATGAAAGACTTAGAAGTAGGAGACTAAATAATTAATGATAAAAGAAAAATTCTAGTGATTTTTTTACTAGAATTTTTTTATGCTTTCCTAAAATTTATATATGTCAAATATAATCGAAAAAAGTCTAAAATTGCGATGAAAAGATATAAAATATATAAAAATAGTATTGATATTATTTAACTTATATGGTAATATATGGTTATATTTAATCTTGATTTTTTAATCAAAATTTATTTACTAGTAAATATTATTTCTTGAAAAAATCCAATTTTAAAGTAAAAAGTAAAAATGAAATTTTAAATCTTTGATTTCGTGTCAACGACTATATGAGTTGCAATAATTATAAAGTTATTTATGTTTAATTAACTTTATTTGTTGGACAAATATGTTTACGAAAAATCGTTTTAAATTATATTAAAGTTATTGAAAATACAAATGATTTTTGATATACTAGAAAGGAGAATAATGAATAATATAAATGCTGATAGAAATATAGATTCTAAAAAATGGACTTTATTAAATGATGAGGACCACTTTATATGTGTAAGAATATAAGTACACAAATGAAAACAGGAGAAGATTATACAAAAATCAAACCATCAATAGCAATATGGATATTAAATTTTAATTATTATAAAAGAAATAGTTATCATAGTATAGCCAAAATGAGATTTGAGAAAACTAAAGAAAAAGAATATGTAGAAATGGGATACAAGAAAGAAGATGAAATAGCAACAGAAGATTTAGAGATGCATTTCATAGAATTACCAAAGTTTATAAAGAAGAATCCAGGGATAGACCGAAAGTTAGAACAATGGTTATGGGTGATAAGTGGAAAGGAGGAGAAAATAAAAATGATAGCAGAGAAAAATCCAAAGGTAAAGAGAGCGTTAACATTGCTAGACCAAGTAAGTAATGATCCAAAAGAGCAAGAGAGATTTGAAAATAGACTTATATCAGAATATTTATACAAAAGTTCAATGCATGGAGCAGAAGAGGCTGGAATAGAAAAAGGAATAAAAAAAGGCAAAATAGAGGGTAAAATGTATAATATACCCATAAATGTAGACACAATAAAAGAAGGGTACCCAATATTGTGCACATAGAAAAAAGGTATAAA
>CANRBH010000009.1 GCA_947628825.1 uncultured Clostridia bacterium
GCTTTAACATACTTAATTGAAAGTACATGCATTTTATGTGGGTTTAAATTTGTTTTATTACTTAAATATGTTCTTATATACATTTCATACACACTATCTCCAACATAAGCCCATGTAAGTGGTGACATCATATTTACTTCATTTTCATTTTTTGTTACTAATTCTTCTTGAAATTCCATATTTTTCTCGTACTTTCCTATTCTATTAAACTTTTTATTTATAAAAATTTATATTTTGTTTTTATGTTCTAAGGTCTTTCTAATGATATTCTTCCTAGCTTGCCTGTTCTAAAATCTGTTAATATCATATCAGATATTTTTTGTTCGTTTATCCTTCCACCAGAAAGTATCGCTCCTTTTTTTCTTGCAATTTTGTCTCTTATATCTATAATTTCTTCATCTTCTTCTATTTTTATATCATATCTTAATTCTACTTTTCCTTTATAATTTTCTACTAAATATTTTAACAAATTGTATGCCACTTCTTCATTATCAATAGCATTTTCTCCTATTGAATTTAAAAATGCAAGATTCATTGCTACATTACTGTCACTTAATTTTGGCCAAAGCATACCCGGTGTATCCATAAGTTCAATTTTTTCATCTATTTTTATCCATTGCTTTTCCTTTGTTACACCTGGTTTGTTCCCTGCTTTAACAACATTTCTTTTTGCCAAACTATTTATAAAAGTTGATTTTCCCACGTTAGGAATTCCTAATATCATTACTTTAGCAAGTCTTCCCATTCTTCCTTTTTGTATGTATTTTTCTTCTATATCTTTATATTCTTTTTTTACTAAACTAATAAATTCTTTTATTCCTTTTCCAGTATTTGATTCTACTTTAGTGCAAGAAATATTTTTATTATTATAGTATTTTATCCAGCTATTGCTTATATTTTCATCTGCTAAATCTGACTTGTTTAATACAACAATTTTTTTCTTGTTTTTACAATATTCTCTTACATCTGGATTTTCAGTTGATTTTGGTGCTCTTGCATCTAATATTTCTACTATTATATCTATTAGCTTTAGATCCTCTATTATTTGCTTTTTAGTTTTGGCCATGTGACCGTGGATACCACGAAACTGCCACTTTTTGAAACCTTTTTGAGTCATTTATATTCTTTAATTTACTATTTTTTCTTTGCATTTTTTACCTACTCTTTATTATTTATATATCTATATTTTTTTCTGCTTAAAAATTTTTATAAATCAATTTTTTCGATTTTTTTGTGATTTAATTTTTTATATCCCAAATTTATATGTTTTTTTGGGATATAAATTTTTATACTTCAAATTTTAAAACTTTTTTGGGATAAAATCAAAATAATTTTATATATTTTTCAAATAAATATATTTGATTTCTTTTAAATCCTGTTGTTTCAATTAGAATATCATTATTAACAAATGCTTTTATTATATTATCAACTGTAGTCATTTTTATCCCAGTTTTTTCAGAAATAATACTTCTGTTTACTCTAGGCTCATTATATAGTAAATCTATAACTTTTTTAGAATTTTCTGGTTTTATTGGTAATTCCATAATTTTATTATTCATCTCATTTGTTAGTTTAATTATATTTTCAAATTTTATTCTTGCTGTTTTTGCTGTTTCTATTGTTGCTTCTAAGAAAAATTTTATCCAAGAAATCATATCATTATTTGCTCTTACTCTACTTAAAAAATCATAATAAGCATCTTTGTTTTTTTCAATATAGTCTGATATGTAAAAGCAAGGCTTATTTAATATCCCTTTACTTAATAAATAAATTGGAATTAAAATTCTTCCTGTTCTTCCATTTCCATCCAAAAATGGATGTATTGATTCAAATTGATAATGAATCATTGCAATTTTTATTAATTCAGGTACATTGGTTCTATCATTATTTATAAATTTTTCTAAATCACTAAGACAATTTCCTACTTCATCTGGTGTTGGTGGTACATACACTGCATTATCTGGTCTTGTACCACCTATCCAATTTTTCTAGTAAATCTTCATCAATTGTAGTTCTAGTTCCTTCAATTCTACTAGATTTATTCGCTTCAACTTTTACATGCATTTTAATATAAATATCTATATTTGGAATCTGTTCAGCAAAACCATTTAATGCTCCAAGTTGCAAGCTAGCATCAGATAATAATTTATTAAGTTCACTATCATTCCATATCCATTCGTCATCTATTTTGCTTGGCATAAATGCTTTATAACCGTTTGCTTTTATATAATTTCCTGACTTAAAATCTTCTAATTTTTGCATAGTTATTTCTCCTTTCTATGAGATTTTACTCTTACAATTCTCATTTAATTTAATACTTTTAATATTTTAACATAAAAGCAAGCAATTTTCAACTAATTGCTTGCTTAGATAAATTGTGCTTTTTATACCATTTTGAAAATTCTCTCATTGAGTCGACTGAATTATATTTTATTCTATTTGCTCTTTCTTCATCAGTCATTTGAGCTAGGGTTTTATCATATGCATAAGGCTGGTATATATACCATAAATCAGACCATTTTTTATCTGTATCATTTCCTAATATCTCATTTGATAAAGTTCCCTCGTGCTTTCCCATAAATTGTTGAAGCTCATTTCCATCATAATAAGACAAGCACTCTGTAAATCTACAAGATCTATTTTCTTTTCCCTCCATCAATTTTAATATACCATCTATTCCTATTGTATCTAATGAAAAATTAACAAATGCTCTAGGAAATCCATTTAATTCATCTATCCAAAAGCCACAATCTAGTGAAATACATGGTTTATTTACTAACTTATAAGCCTCCATTACCTTATATTTTGATATGTATTTTATATCATCACTTCTAGGTTCTTCTAACTCATATTCAAATACCTTAAAATTTACACCTTCTAATTGTTTTTTGGCTGATGCTATTTTTCCTTTATTATGTGTTACAAAAACTATTTCATTCATTTATAAAATCTCCTCTATAAAATATTTTTAAGTTCTAATAAATTGTTAATTTCATAAGTTGGTTTTAGACTACTGTTATTTACTATATTTTTCATATTGAACCAACAAGAATCTATACCATTTTTAATGCCACCTAACACATCTTTTTCTAGTTCATCTCCTATTATAATCATACCATTTATTTCTACAGATTCTTCAAATGAAATATCTTTAAAATACTTCATAAATCTTTGAGCTCTAACCCATTTAGTTTTATCTTCATCACTCTTAAATTCATAAGGATCTTTTATTTTTCCTTCTACTCTATCTTTCCAAAATTGATTATCTAAGTCTATAAATTCTTCTATTCTTTTCTTAGTTGCTGCTTCTTTTCTTTCTAATAGTATTTGTTTTATAGCATATCTCCTATTTTCATCATCATCAACAAGAGTATTATCCAAATCAAATAATATTTTTTTATAAATTTTATGCATATAAAATTTCCTCCATATGATAATAATATCACATATTGAGGAAATATTTTTGTCACAATTATTTTTTTATTGTATTTTTATCTTCATATGTTTCTTTTAAAACTTCGTACTCTATAATGTCATCTAATTTAAAAAGTCTTATTTCATTTCTTAATTCACAAAAAGCAGCAATATACCATTTATCAATGTAAACAAATAATTCCGCTGGATGAATAATCCTTTGAGTTATTCCCGAATTGACTGAATAAAATTTTATTCTTACTTTATTTTTGTTAGCTATAGCATTTTTCATAATTATATACATTTTTTCTTTTACTTCACTTTCTATTTTTAGAAAGTTACTATTTTCATCTAGTTGGTATCCACCATATTTTCCAGTATAAGATTTTAAATATATTCCAGCCTGTTCAAGTTCTAGTTTATATTGGCGTATCATTCTTTCTGATACTTCTAATTCTTTTGATAAACTTAATATACTATGTATTTTTTTATCCTTCAATATTTGCAACATATTTAGCATATTAGCTATTTTGCTCATTTTTAACCTCTTTCAGTTTTTAATTTTAACAATAACTTTTTATAATTTTTTTCCAATATACATTGCATGGCCACACATTTCTATAATTTCTGATTTAGTTGATATTTGTGCAATTAACTCTATAATCTTATTAAATATTTTTTCGTCTTTTATGCCATATATATTGTCTTCTTTTTCATATCCAATTCCTCTAATGGATCTTATTTCTATCTTATTAAATTTACATTCTTGAAATAAGTCCTCTATTTCCTTTACAGTTGGATAATATCCTTCTTGAAATCCTTTATTTGATGCATTATTAAATTTTCCGTATTTAAATGTTTTATCAAGGTTATTAATATCTACTTGTTCTGGATGTCTAAAGTACCTATCTAAAATTGCAATACTTCCTGATAAATATGGAATAAAACTTGCAAATATTATTCCATCTTTTTTTAATACTCTATTTACCTCTGTTAAGCATTGCTTTCTTTCATCCTTTTCTAATAGATGATAAAGTGGTCCAAATAATAATACAACATCAAATTGTTCATCATTATATATTTTTAAATCTATAGCATTAACAATATCACAAGCTATTATTTTATTTTCTTTTTTATTATTTTCTACTATAGCTTCTTGTATTAAATTTTCTGATAAATCAGCAAGATAAACATTATATCCTAATTCTGCTAGAGGAAAACTATATGCTCCCGCTCCTCCACCTAAATCTAAAATATTAGCATTTTTAGGTAAATATTTTTTTAATATTTTCATTGTCATCTCATATTCTAATTTTCCACTATTATCTTTAATTAGTCTATCTTTTTCATCAAAATTCTTATAATAATTTTTTATTTTATTAAAATCTGTCATAATATTTACCCCTATAAATTCATTTATTTAATATAATGTTTATTTTTTGCTACAGCTAAAATTAATTAATATACCTTTATCTTCATATCCTACGTTAATATATGCTTTATTTGATGGAATATAGTTGTAGTCTGTATACAACAATGGTACTAGTCCTTTTTTTAATATATCATTAGTCATAATGTATATTAAATTAGCAGCATATCCTTTTTTTCTTTCTTCAATAGGTGTATATACATGATTAATTTTTGCTTGCTTTTCTGTTACACTATAACTTGCCATACAAACTATTTTGTTTTCTGGATTTCTTAATATATAAAATTTATCATCAGAAATAAATTCTTGAGCATCTTTTTCTGCTTGTTCCATTGTAATTGGATTAACTCCATTCATTTCTATATTATCATCATACCAATACTTTGCTAATACTTTACTATCACTTTCTGTAATTTTCTTCATCACTATAAAGTTCTAATTCTAGACTTGATAAATTTTTAAATATTAAATTGAATTTATATTTATCTTTTTGAAACTCTTGGTTCATGAAAATTTCGTTATCTGGTTTAATTTTTTTGAACATATTTTTTCATTCCTTTACATATTATTTAAAACTAAATAAGCCGAATGTAATAATTCGGCTTATTTTAGTTGCAAATCGCATAGATTAAAGATTTCGCCAACTATTTATACTAATTATTAGTTGTATTTTGGTTATCTTTTTCTTCTGACTCTTTGCTGTCATCTGCTTTATCTGCTTTTTTGCTGTCATCTGTTTTATCTACTTCTTTTTCATTTACTGTCTCATTAGTTGTATTTGTTATAATATTACTATTTACTATGTTTGTATCAGTATCTTGTTCTTCTGTCTCTTTTATAGTATTTTTAGATTCTATAGTATCATTAACTACTACTGTATTTTCTGTTATGTTTTCTGTTGCATTTTCAATTTTATTTTCAATTGTATTTTCTACTGTATTTGCGGTTTTATTTTCAACTGTTTCATTTTCTTGTTCTAATGATACTATTGTTGGTACCTCATTTGATGGTTCGTTCATAGTAGTTTGTAACAACATACCAGTAAATGGATCTATTGTAAAGTCTTTTGTTGCTTCTCTTATTTCTTTAAACAACCTTCTCTTTAAGTTTGTACTTGATGTAAGATTTCTATTTTTATTTTTTGCATCTTCTTTTAGTGCAGATAGATATTGATTGAATATATCATTTGAGTCTATATAAGTTCCTTTCTTATTAAAGTATTTTGATAATTCATTATATCTAGATAACTTATATTCTCTCCATGTTTCTTTGCCCGTGATGTATTTTATTGCTATTGAGTCAGTAGTTTTTAATGTTGGTCTGTTTGTATGTCTTCCAATGTATGATAGACTATAATATGCAACTAATCCTTCTTTAAATCCTTTTTCACCAGCCATCTGCCAAGCATTATATTTAAAGTTTGCACCATCAGGTCTATCGTTGTCAGCATGTGGTTGATACCAGTGGATATTAAATATTGAATCTGTGTCTGCTCCTGGTGAGTGTATCTCTTGTGCAACATTTCCTGGTCTTAACATTATACGATTATCCCAAAGAGCATCCATACTATTTAAGTTCATATTTGCTACTGCATCTGCTGTTACAGGTGCATAAGATACTGTACTTCCTCCTACATTTGGATCTGCATTTGGATAAGATACTTGGGTTGCAAGTTGAGCTTTTTCATCATTAGATAATTTAAAGAATGCTTGTGCTTCAATGTAATCTAAGAAATCATTTGTTCTAAAATAATTTCTATAGAATGTTTCTAATCCTTCTTCTGTTGATACAGTTGAACAATGTAAGTTTTGAGTTGAATTGTCTTTGTTAGGAGTTTCATCAAATATGTTTGGACTTACCCATCCATCTCTATAATATTGTTGTATGAATCCTGCCGCATAATCTTCTGCTCCTCCTCTACGACCATAACCATTCATGAATATTTTACTATCTTGGTTGTGTAATGTTTCATGTGTTGCAACTCTAAATCCTCCATCTAGCATTTTTATTACATTCCAGAATACTTCATTTCCGTTTGCATAAGCTCCTCCTGATGTTCCTGCCCATCTGTCAATTGCTTCTATAAAGTATTTATGGTATGGTTCTTCTGTTGAATATTTATTATTATAAACAGTTTCATTTCCTCTACCTGTGTATGTGGTTCTCATATCATATTGTGTATCACAATATTTATTTATTGTTTCTGCTCCCCAGAAGTCATAAGCAAATGTGTAGAAGTGTTTTACTTGATCCTTAAATAATGCTACTTTATTTTTCAATAAATCATCAATTTGTGTTTTATCATTTGGATTCTTAACATATACACGTAAAGCAGCATAATAAACTTGTGTTGGAGAACTTATTACTAGTGCAGAATTTTCTGGTACTGTTAATAATGGTAATATATCTCTTTGTACTTTCCAGTCTTTCTTGAAGTGATCCCAGATAGTATAATCTACTTCATCTTCATGTCCTATGCTAACTGTTTCATATATACCACCTTTAAATACTTCTCTAAACCATTCATCACCATCTTTGTATGTTGTTACACCTTTTATAAAGTGGTCAAAGAATAGTCCTAAATTATCTAATCCTGTATATGGTTTTATGCAACTATTATAGTAATTTGCTATTGTATTAGTTTTTGAATTTTCGCCAGATATCAATGATGTAGCCATATTTTCTAGTGTCATCTTAATATCAAACATTTCAGTTCCATGGAACATAATTGTATCTGCTATATTCATACCTTGCATATCAAGGTCATACCACTTAGTAAAGTAATTATATGCAAATAATAATTGTTTTAATTTTGTTGAATTACCTTTATAAAGCTCTTGTCTTATCTTTTCATTTACTAAATCACTTTCAAAGTTTGGATTATATCCTAAGTTTACTATTGTATTTATAACAAATTCAGGAATACGTTTTTTAGTTACATTTTCAAAGTGCTCTTTATATAATCTACTGTCTTCTTCTATACTTGTTGTCAATGGTGCTAAGTCTTTATCAAAGTCATATTTTTGTGCCTCTTGTATAAGTTCTTGCACTATTGTTGAATTAGTATCTATAACATATCTATTATAGTTATAACCAATCTTTAATCCTGATATCATATATGATGCTATGTGTCCATAATAATCATCAAAGTCTATATGGAATTGTTCTCCTGTTCCATCTTTATATACAACTTTTATTGTGTCTAAACTATTATAATTTTCAGTTGTCAAATGAGAAACCATTTTTCCTTCTTTATTATATGGAACTACATATCTTATTAATTTTGTTGCAAGATTACTATCTTTACTTATTTTGTTTCCATCATTTACGATTGCTTTAGCATCATAGAACGGCATCAATTTATACATATTATTGTATATAATTTCTCTTGATGGATCATAACCTTGTATTTTAGATACTCTGTTATAGTCTGGAATATATACTTCTGTACTATTTGGCTTACTTCCTTCATCAGTATATGCTACTGAAGCACCTTTTAATGTTGGTAAATTACTAATTGAGCAATCTTCTGGTATATTCCATGTATCTTCTTTAAATTCTAATTTTCTAAAGAAATCTGCTGTTATCTCTGATTTAGATATTGTTCTTACTGCATCACTATCTTCATTTTTAACTGCAGTTGTTTCTTCTAATTGACAATTGTTCTTAGAATCTTTAGCTGGTTGGCCTCTATAATAAATTGTTTTTGCATTACTACTTTCTACTAAACATAGATTATTTTGCATTAAAGCATTTGCTTCAAATACTAAACATGCATTTCCACCTTGGTCAATACCCCAATATGGTGTATATCTAACATTAAATATGTTATTAAGTATTTTAGAATCTTTATCTGCGTATGTGCACATACCTCCATTAAAGTGCCATCCACCGTTCATATAACCTTGTATATAGCAGTCTTTAATTGTTGAAGCTTTTACACGAACAGCTATACTTGAATTCTGTTGACCGTTATAGAAGAAGTCACCTTTTAAATCTGTAACACTACATTTTTCTACTACAGAATTGTTAGTTAAATCTATAGCGAATACTGCAGAAGTTCCGGTATAGTTGCATTTAGGTCCTTCAACATGTACATTTCTAAATACAGTATTATCTGCTGTTTTTGCGACTATTGATGTATTGCTTAAAATCTTAGGAATTGGTCTATCTATTATTAGATTTTCTATTGTTGCACCTTTTAATACATTAAATAATGGTTTTTTAGCATTATATATTCTATGTCCATTACCATTTATTTTACCGTTAAACTCAAAATCAATTAGTGATTGAGATGTGTCATTATTGTTTGCTTCATATTCTGATAAATCATAATCCTTTGTTAAAGTAATTTCCTTTTTAGGATTTGCTCTCATTTCATCTACTAATGCTTTAAATGATTTTTCAAATTGATATTCATTGCTACCATCAGATAACAAATCTAATGTAACTTCTAGAGTTTTTAATTCTTCTGCTCCTGTATATACCATTGCATCATCATATTCTAATAGTAATATCAATTGATTTTTCTCTTTATCTTCATGCCATTCTTTTATATTGCTATAAAATTCTGGAATGTCTTTCATAGTTACTTTAACTACACAATTGTCTAGAACACTTAGATTATCTTTTGATAGACTGTCAACTCTTTGAACAATACCACCTTTTCCATAAGTATATAATTCAATATCTAAGATATCTTTCATCTCAATATATCTTGTGTTTACAGTAATTATCTCGTAATGAATTCTTTCTTTAACAACATTATTTTGTGAATTATTTGCTTCTGTATCTCTATCATAAGTAGAATATATTGAAACAAAGTATTTGCCTGCTGTTGTTCTTGTGAATTCAAAACTATTTTCACCTACATTTATTTGTTTTACACCTGGTGTAATTTTCTGATCATTTTCATCTACAATTTCTATTTCTAGATTTTGATTTGCTTTATCTTCATCTTTAACATCAAATTTTACATTTACTTTATCATTATCGCTAGGAATAGAATAGCTGAAATTTTCAACAGAAACTTTATCTTTAAGCACTTCATAAGGTAAAGATTGACCAACCAATGTTATTTCATTACCACTATTTAATACTACCGAATTAAACCTAATATAATCAATTCCATCATCCTCATTGACTTTTAGAGTTACTGAGTAAGTATTATCTTCAAAATCTAATCTTTCTGGTGTATATTTTACATTATTTATTATTACAGTTTCTGGATATATTTCATCCCATTGTGTTTTACATTTATATGTTAGTTTAATTTCTTCGCCTTTTTCAAAGTAAGATGTTTCTATACCCTTTGAATTATATGTTTTAATATCATTAAATTGTACTTGATAATCTCCTACTAATATAAATGGTCTTTCAAATATTGTATAATCTTTAAAATAATTATCATCACCCTCTGTAGATAATTGGTCAGAGTCTAAATCATATTCAGCTTTTATTTCAAATTTATATAATTGGTCTAACTCTACATCAAATGTTAATTCATTATCTTGTTCAAGATTAACTTTTTGTTTTTGTTCTCCTACTACTGCATAAATATCTGTGTCATCATTTAAAATTACATTATCTGAATCTGTTGCTTTAAATTTAAATTTAATTTGTTTTTTACCAATAATGTTTTCTGCTGAATAATCTATAATTTGTGGAGCTTGTTTTAATATATCTATTTGGTCATTTCTCTTAAATTCTTCTTCTTCTCCATTTGAGAAGTAAATTTTTGAAACATCAATATTTTCTACGCCAACTTCGTTTTTAGGTGTGTAATATATTCTATATTGGTCTGGTCCATAGTCATCTGGGTCTAATGTTTCTACATCATATAATTCACCGTTTATCTCTAATTGTGTGATGCTTACTGCTTTATCTTGGTTTGTATGGTCTTCCTTATCTACAAGTATAACTCTAGTACTACTTATATTATAGATGATTTCGATTGTTTCACCTTTTTTAGGATATCTATTTTTAATATCGCTACTTAAAATTGATGTTGTAACACTTGATTTATATTCACTACTTGCTAAACATACTTTTTCAGTCCAATCAGAAGTTGTAATTGCATATTTGTAACATGAAACATCCAATTTATATAATGATGTTGGTGGTTCTGGTATATTAAACTCAACCATAGTTTCATCTCTCTCAGGAGTAATAACACCGATTGTATTACCTTGTGAATCTCTTAATGTAAATATAAGTTTATCTTTTACTTTATTATCAATATCTACAAATTTATAACCAATTCTTACTTTTCTTGTTTGGAAATCTTCAGTAAAGCTTTGTATGCTAAATGTTGGCTCAGCTTGAATAACTAAACAATATGAGTCTTTGTTTATATCTAGAGCAGCGCCATTTTCTAATATTACTTTATCATAATGAAGATTCATTGTTTCTTGATTAGATTTTTTTGCAGTAAATTCTGTTGCATATCCAAACTTATATGGATTTCCTTCAAATTCTCTATAAACTCTTACAGGGAACTCTTCTCCATCTATAATAATTTTTGATACTTTATATGGTGTTCCTGTTGAACAATTGAAGAATAAAGTTTGTGGTGTTGATAAAGTATATAATCCTAATGATCCATCTTCAAATTCAAGGTTATATTCTATTTTTCCTGTTAATGTAATCATCTGTTTTAGTATGTCTTGACCTATTGTAAGGTCTGGTAGTTCTGGAGCTTCTTCTCCTTCACTTACTTCATTTCCAGATAACACATTTTCACTTGATATGGTTTTTACTTCATTTTTATTTCCTGTAAAGAAGTTTGCTATTTTTTGGAATATGTTTAATTTTTCTTGTCTATCTGGCTTTCTGTCATATTCAGAAGTAATTTCTATATTGTATGAATCAGGATAACTTGTTGAATTTATACCAATTTCACTAAGTTTTAATTTGTAATCTGAATCATTTTCTTTATATTTATTTATTTTAGTTGTTTTAACTTCTTTATCATCTTTTTTTACTAATAAACTTGTAGTTTTATTATCAACTATTGCATTGTCTTTATCATTTAGTTTAAATGTAAATTCTCCATTTTGTTCATTTACTATAAGATGTGTAACTGTTGGAGTATCTCTCAATACTTTTATTGCTACTATATTATTTTCTAATTCGCTACTGTAGGTTACTCCACCTTCTTCTCCTTCTTTTCTTTCAGTTAAGAAATCAGATCCGATTTCAATACCTGTAACTTTTTGCTCAAATACTCCTGATTCTTTTGGTGCTTCAACTTTTACATTATATGTATCTGGAATTACTTTTCCAGCATCATCTAAAACTTTTTCTACAGGATGTTGCTCTCCGTTAATATAAATTTTCTTAACTTCACTGTCTACATTTGTATTGATTTTTAATGTAAGTGTAACTTCTACACCTTTTTCTACATACTCTTGTTCTTTGCTTATGCTATTTTCAATAATTGCTGCTTGTGAAGGAGAGTCAATATTTCTTTCAAATAAAGTTTTATCTTCTAAAGTTTTTCCATCTCCTATATCGCATGTTGCTTTTAATTCTATTGAATATCTATTTATTTTTAGTAATGGCATTTCCACTTTATTTATTGTAGACTCATCTGCTTTATATTCTGTAACTTCTGCTTGTGCAATTATAGCTCCAGAACTTGATTTCATATAGGCTGTTAGCTTTCTTATTGAACTTTCTTTGTCCTTTAGCTTATATTCAATAATTGCTTTTCCACCATCTTCTTTAATTTCTGTAGCATCTATTGCTTTAGGTTCTTCGTATTCGTAAGTATATGACATTGGCCTACCAATTGCGAATACTTTTTCATCTATTCTTGCATCTTGAACTTGCACATCATTTACACCTTTATTTTTTGGTTCAAATTCAAGTGAATATACACCTTTATCATCTTTTGAATCACTAACATTATATTCAACATTGTCTATTCTAATTGTATCAACATTTTTATATGACATTAATGCATTTTCAAATGTTACTTTTACTGTTTCACCACTTTTAACTCTTTCAGTTATTTTAAGATTTTTAATTTTGAAGTTAGTTTCTTGTTGTTTAGCAATTTCAATCGTATCAGTTTTTAATATTTCTTGCCCATCATTTGCACCATCTTCACTTAAACTATATTTACTCTCAATTTCTAGTGAATATTTTTTTCCTAAATCCAAGTTTTCAAAATTGCATGTGTTTAAGCCATTATGTAAGGTATATGCTTTATATTCTCTATTTGTCGTTGTATCAATTAACTTAGCTTTACTTTCAGTTTTTAAAGCTTTATCTTCATCATTTATATTAAATGTAACTATTGCAGTATTTTTTTCATTTGTAGAATTATAACTATCAATAGTTGGTTTAGTTTTTAATACAACTATTTCTGGCTTTTTAACTGGTTCAATATCTTTGTTAATTTCATCTTTATTAATTGATACTCCTCCAGTTAATTGCACTTGCTCTATTTCGAAACTTTGTGTACCTGGAACCGAATTAGCAGTAATGTCTATATAATATTCATCTTGTGCTGCTTTTTGTACATTATATAGTGCACCATCATTTAAATATACACTTTCAGGTATTAGATTAGTTTTATTTGTACTATTAAACCTTAATTGTAATTGTTGTGCTTTATTAACATATTTAATTTCATTAGTTGTTCCTGCTTCAACAGCTCTTAAATTATTTATTTTTAATTCATAATCAGAAACTAATGTAAATTCATGAATATTTGATAATGTTGATTTATTAAAATCATCATCTAGTATTGAGTCTAAGTCATATTCAATATTAATAACTAATGTATGAGTTGTGTCTGGTTCTACTTTTACAAGCATAGAATTTGAGCCTTTATGAAGTTCTTGATTTTCCTCATGTACATTTGCTGTTCCTTTAATCATTGCACCATCTTCATCAGTTATGTCTATATTGAACATTACACTTTGTTGTTCTAATAGATTGGTTGTTGTAATTTTAACCTCTGGTTTTGCTTTTAATACATCTACTTGTAATTCATATGGTTCATCAAGTGAAACTATTTGTTCATTATCAAAATGTAATGCTGTTACTTCAATATCTTCTGGTCCAGCTACATCTGAAACTTTATATGAAATTTTATATTTGTTTTCTTCTCCAGCTACTGGTGTTAAGTCATATTCTTGTTTTTCATTTATTGTAGCTTTTACTGGTTTAGTTGTTACATTTTCCATTATTTCATATGTTACATCTATTGTTTCACCTTTATCAGGATATTTTTCAGATAATTCACCACTTATTACTTTTGCATTTGGTACTATTTCTGCTTTTTCATTACTTACTGCAAGCTCATTTCTTAAATGTTCTTCTCCATCAAATACTTCGTAATCAGCTTTAATTACAACTTGATATTTGCCTGGTTCTATAATATCAAATGTAGTTTCTCTTTCTGTTGCACTTAAAGTTTTTTCTGTTTTTTCTTCTCCTTTTGCATTTACTAGTGCTACATATATATTTTTCAATGTACTGTCTGAATCTGTAATATTAAATGATGTATATATTATTCTATTTTCACGTGATTCTACTTTTGTAATTTTTGCTGTTGGTACTGTTTTAAATATTGTTGCTTTTAATTCTTTGTTAACTTTTAGTTCTGCTTCATTTTCTAGTTTTACTCCTGTAAGTTTTATCTCTGTTCTCTCTTTTTTAGCTAGTTTTTCAGCATCTACAGTGTATTCAAATGTATATGTATTTTTTTCTTCTTCTCCAACTCCAATGTAGTCTTTTTGTCCATCTACTTTTACAAATGATACTTTGTAATCTGATTTATTTTCTGCTTTAAATTGAAGTTTTACAATTCCATTTTCTTTATCTACACTTAATACTGTTAAATCAGATGCATTTAGTTCATAATCTTTTATTATTTCAACATCTTGTGCTGTTCCAAATACTTCTACTGTTCTGTTTTCATCATCATCACTACTATCTAAATCATATGTTATTTTTAGGTTTACATCATATTTCTTGAAATCTTTTAAATCTAGTGTATACTTGCTTGTAGTTTTGTCGATTGGCATTGTTGAAACTTCGTTTGAGTCTTTTTGTGTCATTTCAATTACACCACTTACAAAGCTATTGTCTGGATCTGACATTGTGTATGTTAAAACTGCTTTTCCTGAACTTGTATCCACTTTATAGTTTTCAACACTTAACTTATCTTTTAATACTTCTACTTTTCCTATAACATTTTCACCGTTTTCTACAACCTCATTGTTTGTTAATGTTACACTTTTTATCTTTATTTGTTTGATTCCTGCTGACTCATATCCTGGAAGTGCCTCTGTTGTTGTAAATGTATTTTCAGATTTGTTAACAGTATAATCTTTTACTTCACCTTTTTCATCTTCTATTTTAATTGATACAGGATAGAAACTATTTGAAGTATCTCCAAGATTTTCTGTATATGTTTTTGAGTTAAAGCTTAGTTTAAATGATTGATATTTATTTAAGTATTTAATTGTTTCGCCTGTATTAGAATTTACAGCTACAATATTACTAATCTCTAATTCTGAAGCTGGGAATAACATTGCTGGAAGTCTTGTTAGTGCTTTATTTACATATAAATTATCCTCTTTTTTTGTTAATTCATCTGTATCTAAGTCATATGTTCCAACAATATCTATCATAAATATTCTATGTGGTATTACATTTTCAAATGTCACTTCATTTCTTGTTCCTACTTTAACAGGTATTTGACTTCTTCCATCTTTATCTTTGAAGCTTCCTCCACCTAATGTCACATAAGTAGAATCTTCTTTTAAAGTTTTATCCTCATCAATTATATCGAATTTAATAGTTATTGTTCTTGCATCATAATTTTCATCTATTTCATATGTTTTTGGAACTGATGGTACTCGTTTCAAAACTTGTATTTTATCTTTTCTTTCTGCTACATCAATTTTTTCATCTCCAAATACTATTGCATCTGCTTTTACTTCTTCTATTTCTCCATAGTTTTTCTTTGAAGTATATGTTACTGAATATTTGTCGCCATCTGGTTTAGCTTCCAATAATTCTCCATTAACTTTTATATGAGAAACTGGTATTTCTGTATTTGAATCTATTGTATATTTTAATACTACTGTTTCACCTTTTTTTGCATATGGATAAGGTATTTCACAGTTTGTAATTTCTGCATCTATTTCTAATTGGAATAACTCAGTTTTAAATATATCTGCTATATCATATTCGTTATCTTTTGGCTCTTGAGTGTCATCTAAATCATAAGTTCCTTCAAATGTTAACTCATATGCCATACTTCCTTTAAATTCATAGCCATCTTTTTTAAGTTCTATTTCATTTGTTCCATTTGTAATTTCTTTTCTAATTATTTCGTTTCCAGAGTCTTTTTCTCTTATTACAGCATCTACATCCATTCTAACTGAGTCTTCATTTACTATGTTAAAGCTTATTTTGGCTGGATTACTGTCTTTGTTTAAGTTGAAGTCTGTCATTGTTGGAGCTGTTTTTAATACATATATTTTTACTTCATTTTTTTCAGGAGCAACTCCTTCATTATCTCCTTCAAATTTTATCTTTGTTACACTATAAGCTATTTCTCCATAATTAGATGGAACAGTTAATGTAATTTCATAATTTCCATCAACTAAATTAAATTTTTCTTCTTTGTTATTTATTTCTATTGCTGTTATCTTTTTATTGTTATTGGCTGTTATGTTATACTTTAAAGTAATTTCTTTTTCTTTTTCAATATATTGGCTTAAGCTATCAGGTACTAAACTTACTGTTACTTTTAAGTCAACAGAGAACTCTATCTTATTTAATTGTACATCTTTATATTCTTCTCCATCAACACAATCAAAATCTGCTAGAACTTCTACTGTGTATTTTCCAGCTTGTTTAGGTTTTTCAAATTCAAAATTTGTTTTTCCTGTTACATCTATTGGGTCTCCTACTTGGTTTCCTTCAGAATCTTTTAGGACTGCTTTTAATGCTGTAAGAGCTTTATCCTCATCATTTTCTTTAAATTCAATACTTACTAAATCTGTATCAGCATTTACTTTTACATCTGTAATTGTAGGTTTTGTTTTAAAAATTTCATAAGTTTTGGTTTCTGTTAAATTAACTTGATTATCACCTTTTAATACAACATCTGTTATTTTAAGTTCTTTTTTATTTTCTATATCTGTTATCTCTGCTGTGTATGTATTGTCACCTTGATAAGTCACTTTATATCTATTTCCATTAACAACTACCCACTCAACCTCTTCATTTGTTGTGTTTTCACATGTAAATGTTACAACTGCTTTTTTACTTTCATTTTCTTTTGCTATTTTGAAATCCTTTACATCTATACTTGCTGTAAATTTTGAAATTACTCTAATTTGTTTTTCTTCAAATACCTCTAGAAGTGAATGTTCATTTTCTCCATCATTTGCTTTATCATCTAAATCAAATGTTCCTTCTAGAGCAATTGTATAATTTCCATTTGTTAACTCTTTTAAGTCTACTGTATTTTCAGCACCTTGTTCTGTGTTAGCATCTTTTATATTTAATAGTTGTGTTTTTACAGTAGTTCCATTTTCATCTTTTACAACTATTTGGACATTTTTATCATTTATAATTGCATTATCTTTATTTTTTAAGTTGAATTTTACTATCGTTTTTCCATCAAATGAATAGTTTTCTATACTTGGTTTATCTTTTAATACATAATATTCTACTGCTTTGCTTTCATCTAATATAACTGTTTCAGAGCCAGATTCAAATTCATACATTGCAATAGATGGCTTAATAGTAGATTTACCATATTGTGCATTTGATTCTATTAGTATATTTACTGTATATGTTCCATCTTCATTTTGGCTTCCAACTTGATAAAATGCTCCATTTTCTAATGTTATTCCTTTTAAGCCTTCTTTTTTATTTGAATCTATTGTATATTTTATTTTTAACTCTTGACCTTTTTCTACATAATATCTTTCTACTTCTGCCTTAGTTATACTAGCTTTTGTTTTCTCTTGAGGCTTTGATGGCGTATCTTCTCCAGGGTTTTGTCCTTGACCTTCTCCGCCTTCAGGATTGGTTTCACTACCAGTATTTGAATCACCTCTATTAGGTTCTTGTGAAGTTGTTCCACTAGAATTATTACTGCTTTGATTTCCCGCTTCTTTTACAGTTTGAGCAATATCAGTAACAGTTATTTTTCCATCGTTATTTACATCTTTATCATCTATATTTTCATCTTCTTGTGGATTTTTTACTTCTAATAAATACTCTATTACTTCTTTTGAATCTTTATAATCAATTTTACCATCATTATTAACATCTATTTTTTTATTAAATTTTAAAACTATAATTGCAATTATCATTGCTAGTATAATTACAGTCAATAATGTTATAATTTTAATCCTTTTGTTTTTTGGAGTATTTGCTTCTTTGCTTTTTCTAATATAATATATTAAGAAAATAAGCACAGCAATTGAAACAGCCATAAGAACATAGGCTATCCATGAATAGTTCTTTCCTACTTCTATGGTTGTATTATCTTCAGTTATGTCATTTATCTCTGCACTACTTGGTATAATTTCATCTTCTGCTAATCCTTCTTTGACTACCATAATGCTTTTAGTTTTACTCTCTAATGTTATATCTTTTTCTCCATCCGATGCTGTAACACTATTTATAGCAATCGTAGTGTTTCCAAGAGTAGCGTTTTCTTTAACCTTTAGCTTGATTTGCAAAAGATTTTCATCTACTTTTCCTTTTTTGTTAATTAGTGCAAATTTGTTATTGTTTTTATTATATGTAATATCAGACCAATTCTCATTTTCTACGAAATTGGATTCATCAATTATTTCAAAGACATCTTTATCATAGTTTAATTTTGCGGTATAAGCATATAAAGATGTTTTATCTTTATTGTCTAAATTCAAGTCTATTGAGACTATAAGTTCTTCTCCTAAATTTACTTTATCTTTTGTTGTTTTTAATTCTATATTTTCTACTGCGATTACATTTGTTGCAATAGTCAAAAATAGAATCATAGTAATAAAAAATACTGCTATTTTTTTCATACTCCAAATCCCCCATTTTTTCTTTATTTTTTTACAAATTGTGCTTTGAACATTTTATCATAGGTTTAGAGAATAGTCAATTTTTTAGAATACGAATATTTTCTACAATAGCATTTCTTTCAATGCTTCAACTAATTTTTGAACATCTATTGGTTTTGCTAAGTGTCCATTCATTCCTGCTTCTTTTGCTGCCTTTTTATCTTCTTCAAATGCATTAGCTGTCATTGCTAATATTGGAATATTTGCTATTTCCTTATTTTCTAATTGACGTATCTTCTTTGTTGCTTCATATCCATTCATAATTGGCATTTGAATGTCCATAAGTACCAAATCAAAATATCCAGGCTCTGATTTTTCTAAAATTTCATATGCTTCTTTTCCATTTTCTGCATTTTCTACTATAAATCCAAAATCTTGTAAATATTCTGTTGCTATTTCTCTATTCATCATATTATCTTCTACAAGTAGAATTCTTTTTCCTGAAAAGTCAATTTTTTCATTTTCTTTTGCTTCTTCTTTTTCTTCTCCACTAAGTTTTAATAATAATTTTCTTAAGTCAGATGGGAATAATGGTTTGCTAAGAAATTCTGTTACTCCTGCTTCTTTTGCTTCTGCTTCAATTTCTCCCCAGTCATATGCAGAAAGTAGTATAATTGCTGCATTATTTCCTACTATTTTACGAATATTTCTTGTAGTTTCTATTCCATTCATATCAGGCATTAACCAATCTATAATATAAATTTGATATTGCTCTTGATTTTGCATAGCTTCTTTTGCTCTTGCAACAGCCTCTTTTCCATACATTGTCCAGTCTGATTTTAATCCAAATTGTCTTAACATATGTGATATGCTTTGGCATGAATTCATATCATCATCTACAACTAATACGTGCATTCCTTCTAAAGCATCAATAATCTCAATTTCTTTATGAGCTTTTTGCAATTTTAATTCTAGTGTAACAATAAATTCTGTACCTTTTCCTGCTTCGCTTTCTACCTTAATTGTTCCACCCATCATATCAACAATATTTTTTGTAATAGCCATTCCAAGTCCTGTTCCTTGAATACCACTTACTGTTGTATTTCTTTCTCTTGCAAAAGGTTCAAATATTTCTTTTATAAATTCTTTGCTAATTCCAATACCATTATCTTTTACTCTAAATTCATAAAGTCCATATCCTTTTTTATTTGTTGGTTTTTGAGTTATACGAACTGAGATTTTTCCTCCAGGCTCAGTAAACTTTATTGCATTTGATAATAAATTTATTAAAATTTGATTTATTCTTAATTTATCACAGTAAATATTTTCATCTGTTATATCAACTGTATCTATAACAAATTCCATTTGTTTTGCATTGATGTCTGCTTGAACAATGTTACGTATGCTATGAAGTATATCTGCTAGATTTTCTTCTTTTTCTTCTATATTTACTTTTCCAGATTCAATTCTACTCATATCTAAAACATCATTAATTAAAGATAATAAATGTTCTGATGATTGGCCAATTTTTTCAAGATAATCTTCTACACGTTCTTTATTATCTATATGCGACTTAGCAAGTGAAGTAAATCCAATAATTGCATTCATTGGTGTTCTTATATCATGAGACATATTATTTAAAAATGTAGTTTTTGCTCTATTAGCTTGTTCTGCTAAAGCAAGAGCATTTTCCAATTCGTCTCTATGTTTAATTTCCAAATTGATTGATGTTCTTTGTGTACGATTTCTGTATATTAGAATAATAACTACTATAACTATAACTAATATTGCTATAATTAGAGTGGTTAGCATTTGTAGCATATCACTACTTTGCTCTTGACATGTTGAAAGTGGTACTGACATTATGCAATACCAATCTACATCAGTCATTGGAGTACATACCATTATACGTTCTTCTCCGTCTAGAACATATTCTAAAGAAAAGCTTTCTCTAGCTTTTATTTTATTTTGGACATCTTTAATGGTTAAGCCTCCACCTAAGCCTTCTTTTCCTATTACTGAGTAAAAGTCTTGTCTTTCTGCTGCATTATTACGATATACTGATACTAAGAAATATCCATCTTGGTCTATAACACTACTGTAGCCTTTACCACTATAACTTTCTATTTTTAATTCATCTGCTAAATTTTCAATATCATAATATCCTACTGCATATATAAATCTATTATTATCAACAGTAAATGGTTCTATTTTTGAGCCTAATATCAATCTATCTCTTTTTATATCTTGACTACTACTGTCTCTTCTACTTACAAATCTATCTCTAGTTGAATTTTGGCATAATTCAAAAATTTCATCATCTTCTTTTACTGTATTTTTACTACTAAATAATTTTCCTTCATCAGTTACTAAAAGTACTTCCATTGTTTCTGCTATATCTGCTTTTATGCTTAATTGTTTTATCATATCTGATGTATTATTAAATTCATTTCTTTTTAATTCCTCGGCCATTCCTTCTAAATCAATCCATCTATGTTCTAGTCCTGATATAATAGACTTTTCATCATGTTTTGACAATTCCCTCATGCTTCTTAAAGATGATTGTATAATTCTATCAGTAAGAAGTGATGAAAACAATTGATATGCATAATAAATTGCAACTGCAGTAATAACAGTAACAATTAAAATAAATAAATTACTTCTTTTTATTTTCTTTGCTTTTTCTTTTATGTTTTTATCAATTTTTGTTCTTATTTTTTCTTTATTTTTTGAGTTCAATTTTTATTCCTCCTCTTTCTTTGGTTAAATTATGTTTTGTTATAGACTTCTGAAGCTTTTTAGATTGTTATTTTAGCATTATTATTTTTACTTTTTAGGACTTATCTAGCATACTTGCCACAAAATCTTCTTTTGCATCATCAAAACATTCTAATAGCTTAGGATTAAACTTTCCACATTTTCCATCATGTATCATTTGATAGGTTTCATCTACTGAAAAAGATTCTTTATATACTCTTTTATTTATAAGTGCATCATAAACATCCACTATTGATACTATTTGAGCCCATATAGGAATATCATCTCCTACTAAACCATCTGGATATCCTTTACCATCATATCTTTCGTGATGGTAACGACAGATATCATAGCAGTAACGATAGAATTCATTTTCTTCTTGTTTAAACTTTTCTAGCATTAAACAGCCATATATTGTATGTTTCTTCATTTCTTCATATTCTTCATCTGTCAATTTTTCAGGCTTTAATAGAATGCTATCTGGTATTGCTATTTTTCCTATATCATGAAGAGCAGATGCATTTACTATTAGTTCTATTTGCTCATCTGTAAATTGTTCTTCTCCAAAAAGAGCTCTCCAATGTCTTAACATAATTTCTGTTAATTTTTTTACCCTTTGAATATGTTCACCAGATTCTAGGCTTCTAAACTCAACAACCGAACTCAAAGCATTAGTTAAGAAAATATTGCTTTGCTCAATTTGTCTTTTACTTTCATATAATTCTTGTGTACGAAGTGCCAACTCATTTTCAATAGAAATTCTATGCTGATATAGTTCTATAATGTTTTTTGCTCTACGTATTACAACTGCTGGTTCAAATGGCTTGTATATTATATCTGCTGCTCCAAGTTCATATGCTTTTACATCACTTTCAACTGTTGCTTCTCCAGTTATCATAATTACTGGAATTATTTTTATTATGTTATTTAGTGACATATGGTGCATTACTTCTAAGCCATTCTTTTTTGGCATAACCAAGTCTAAAAAAACAAGTGCAATTTCATCCGTGTGTTCATCTAACAATTCTATTGCCTCTTCTCCATTACTTGCTTCTAATATTTTATACTCTCCTTCTTCAAATATGTCTTTTAGTAATTCTCTATTTATTAAAACATCATCAACAATTAGTATGGTATCTCTTTCTTCCATATATAATTTTATTCCTTCCTTGCCTTCACTAATCATATCCTACAAAAGGCACAAGTTTTTCTTATATCTATTATACTATTTTATTTATTTCTTCAATTACTTTTTTATATTCCTCTGAAACTTTTGGAAATGTAGTTTTTGCTTTTTCAAACTCTTTTGCTCTTAATTCTTCAGTAATTCGCTCTACAACTAGACTAAGCTCAGTAAACGCCATATTTTTACATACTCCTTTTAAAGTATGAGCTCCTCTAAAAGCATCATCACAGCTACCATTATCAATAGCTTGTTCTAATTGTTTATATGATTCATCCATTAGAAAAAATTTTAAAAATTTTATTATTCTTTCGTCATTTTTCATTCTTGAAATTGCTTCTTCATAATTGCCATTTATTTTTTTATAAAACTCTTCAATCATTTGTTTTCCACCTTTCTATTATTTACTATAAACTTATAATAACATCTAAAAAAAGTCAATAATATTTACAAAATAATAAGATTGTGCTTTATTAGATAAAAAAACAAAGTTGTTAAAACTTTTAGTTTTAATTCAACTTTGTTTTTTTATAATTTAAAACAATATTTACATTGTTCTGTATTGATTTTTATCCGCTCTATCATCAAGATTTCTATCTAAATCTTTATTAGCATAAAACCATTCTGTTTCTTTATCCACTGGCTTCTTTGTTTTATCAGATAATAAATCCATAACTACAACTATTGATAAAATTACTGCAACAAAGGAAATAAAAGTATTAAGTCCATTAGTAACAGTTAATTGATTTCCTTTTATAATAGGAAGTACACTATTATATAAATATACTCCATAATATCCAAAATTAGCAACTAAGTATATTACTCCTCCTATTAGCTTTCTTTTTATAACTAAAGCTATGCATATTAAACTTATAAATAATAGCACTATTTCTACTGTTAAATTTAGTGGTGATATTGCAAAGCTTTTTTCATTACCTGCCATGTATGCAACTATGACTCTAAATACCCAAAACATTCCCATAAACATTACGGTTAAATAATTTGAAAAAGTTTTCATTTCTTATCCTACCTTTTATTGTTCATCATCTACAAAATTAAATTCATCTTTAAATTTTTCTTTAAATATATCAAATACTTTGTTAAGAGTGTCTTCATCATCTACGCTAACATAAGCTTCATCTTCATCTCCGCCTTCAGAAGCACTTTTGTCTTCTTTTAATATTACTACTTCATCAGATTCTTCACTTTCTACTTCATCTGCTGGTAATAATATAACATAGTTTTCTCCTTCATATTCTATTAAATCTAAAAATTCAAAGTTAACATCATTTCCTAATTCGTCTTTTAGTGTAACTATATTGCTATCTAAGTCCTCATCATTAACTGCTTCATTTTCATTATTTAGGTTTTCATTGTTTAAATTTTCTTCATCCATAATTTATTCCTCCTTAATCTTATGTAAATAATTACATTTACATTATTATCATATACTAAAAATAGAATTTTATCAATACATTTTATGGAAAATTATAAAGCTTTTTATATATTTTATAATTTCTTAAAATTTTTCTTACATAAGTGTTTGTTTCAGTATAAGGTATATTTTCAATATCACTTCCATCTGCTTTTAATACTCCTGTTTCTATCCATTTATCAACATTTCCACTTCCTGCATTATATGCTATTAAAGCTAATTCTTTATTTTTGTATATTTTCATTAAGTCTGAAAAATATATTATGCCTAGTTTTATATTTTTTTCAGGATTATATAATGTTGTTCCAGATTCATATTCCATTATAGTATTTTCAGCAACTTCTTTTGCCGTATTATCCATAAGTTGCATAAGTCCACAAGCACCTTTATTAGAAACTGTTCCTTCTTTAAAATTACTTTCTGCTTTAATTATTGAATAAATTAGCAATGGATCAACATTATATTCTTTTGCGTATTTTTCTATATATTCTTTATAATCTGTTTTATAAAATTTCTTTAGTATATTAGTAAAATTAGCACTAATAATTAAAACTACGATTAATACTATAATTATGCCTATTGTAGTTTTTTTCATCTTAACCTCTTTACACTATTTTATGAATATAGTTATTTTTGAATAGCCACGTAGCTTACTTTTTACTTGGCCTCATACCAACTTTTTGCATCCGTTACTTCTACTTTTAGTGGTACATCTAATTTTGTTGCACTTTCCATACACTCTTTAAGAATCTTTTTAGCTTCTTCTTTTTGTTCTTCTTTTACTTCTAATATAAGTTCATCATGAACTTGGAGAATGATTTTAGCATCTAAATTAGATTCTTGCAATTTCGCATATACATTATTCATTGCAATTTTCATAATATCTGCTGCTGTTCCTTGTATTGGAGTGTTCATAGCTGCTCTTTTGCCAAATTCTCTTATCATGTAATTGGTTGACTTAAGTTCAGCTATATATCTTCTTCTTCCAAAAGATGTTTCAACATAGCCATTTTCTTTAGCTTTTTCTGTTACATTTTCCATATATTTTTTTATGCCTTGATATTTTTCTAAGTAACTTTCAATATATGCTTTTGCTTCTTTCCTACCTATTCCAATTTGTTCTCCTAACCCAAAATCAGTTATACCATAAACTATTCCAAAATTAACTGCTTTTGCTCTTGACCTTTGCTCCTTTGTTACTTCTTCTATTGGTACACCAAAAACTTTAGATGCAACTTCTCTATGAATATCTTCATTATTTCTAAACGCATTTATCATATTTTTATCTTTTGCTATATGTGATAATACTCTTAGTTCAATTTGTGAGTAGTCTGCATCTATATAAATGTATCCATCTTTAGGTTTAAATGCTTTCTTTATGTTTCTTCCTATTTCTTCACGGCTAGGAATATTTTGAAGGTTTGGTTCAGTAGAACTTATTCTACCAGTTGCTGTAATTGTTTGATGGAAATATGAATGTATTCTTCCTGTTTTAGGATTTATATAAGGTATTAGTCCCTCTACATAAGTAGAATTTAGTTTTGCTAATGTTCTATATTCTAATATTTTTTCAATTATTGGGTGACTAAGCTTTATTTTCTCAAGTATTGCAACATCCGTACTGTATCCTTTTTTATTTTTCTTAGCACCTGGAAGTTTTAATTTTTCAAAAAGAATATTTCCTAACTGTTGAGTAGAGTTTATATTAAATTCTTCACCTGCCAAGTCATAAATTTCTTTTGTTAGTATGTCGATTCTTTCTTTTAGTTCTTTTCCAAATTTAATAAGCTCTTCTTTATCTACTAGCATTCCATTATACTGTATTTCTCCAAGTACAGTAATAAGTGGAATCTCTATTTCATTAAATAATTTTAAACTCCCCTCTTCTTCTAATTTTTTCTTAGTAACTTCATATAATTTCTTTATTGCTAAAACATAAATACCAATTTCATTTTTTCCATCATCACTTTGCTCAAATAGATTTATCTGCTTTTCTGGAATAAGTGCTTTAATATCAATATTTAAAAATTCCATTGCTATATCTGAAAGTTTATGTTTTACATTTGTTGGATCAATGTCATATCCTGCTACTTCTATATCGTATTTAATACTTTTTGTCCTTATACCATTTTCTCTTAAAAGTACATAATCTTCACTTAAGTTATATCCTATCTTATCTATTTTTTCATTTTCAAATATTTCTTTTAATTCTTCTATTTTAGGATTTCTTATATAACAAACTGTATTAGTTTCTTCTTCGTAAATTCCTATTCCTATTATTTTTTTCTTTATAATCTTTTCTGGATCGTCATCTTGTTCTGTTTCTAGATAGTAAATTATTTTATTCTTTATTTTAACATCTTTTAAATTATCTTTTACAACTGTTTCTATTTCAAAGCTTTCTTCTTGCTTTTCTTCTTTTTCAGCATTTAGATTAAATCTTTCCATAAATCTGTTAAATTTATAATACTTAAATAGTCTAATTACTTCTTCTTTATTCCATTCTTTTATTTTTAAATCTTCTACATTAAATGGTAATTTTGCCTTTGTGTTAATAGTTCCTATTTCTCTAGATATATATGCTAACTCCTTATTTTCTAATAATTTTTCTCTTAACTTTGGTTTAAACTTATAGCCTTTTTCATCTTTTTCAACTTCGCTATATAATCTAGATATTGTTCTATATTTTAATAATAGCTCTGTTGCTGTTTTAGGACCAACTCCTGGTACTCCTGGTATTTCATCAGATGAATCTCCCATAAGTGCTTTTAATTCAATAAGTTCTTTTGGAAGTAAACCATATTCTTCTTTGATTTTTTCTTCATCATATATCTCTGTTTCAGTTTTCCCCATCTTAGTTCTTGGTATTCTAATTATTATATTTTTATCTGCAAGTTGAAATAAATCTCTATCTCCTGATAAAATATATGCTTGTATATTGTCATTAGAAAATTGTTTTGCACATGAGCCTAAAATATCATCTCCCTCATAGTTGTCCATTTCTAAATGCTTGATGTTCATACTATCTAATATTTCTTTAATTTCAGGCATTTGTTCTGCAAGTTCTTCAGGCATCTTATGTCTATTTTTCTTATATCCTTCATACTTTTGTTTTCTTACATTTGCAGCTGTCTTTGAGTCAAAGGCAACCAAAATATAGTCCGGGTTAACCTCATCTAAGTTTTTAAAAAGAATCGATAAAAAACCATATAATGCATTGGTATATTTTCCATTGTCTGTTGTTAACATTTTGTTGCTCATAATTCCATAAAAAGCTCTATTCATAATTGAATTTCCATCAATTAACAATAATTTTTCCATTTAAATTTTATTCCTTTCCATTTATCAAAATTATTATAAAACATAACTATATTTATGTAATTAACTTTTATTGTTGCAAATAATATCCTTAATTATTTCTCCTGCAATAATCAGTCCTGCAACTGATGGAACAAATGAAATACTTCCTGGAACAGAATTATCACTTATTTTTATTGGTTCTTCTTTTGAATATACAACTTTTAAACTATCCACATTTCTTGCACGTAGTTCTTTTCTCATTACTTTAGCAAGTGGACATATGCTTGTCTGATAAATATCTGATACTTCAAATTTTGTTGGATCCAGCTTGTTTCCGGTTCCCATACAAGATATTATTGGTATGTTAAATTTTTTTGCTCTTAATACTAATTCTATTTTTGCAGTAACTGTATCCACACAATCTGCAATATAATTTACAGAACTGTCAAATAAGTCTTTGCTATCTGGCATAAAAAATTCTTCATAAGTTTCTACTTTAGCGTTAGGATTTATTTCTAATATTCTATTTTTTGCGATATTTACTTTACTTTCTCCAATAGTTTTATGTGTTGCAATTATTTGCCTATTTATATTAGTTATACTAACCTTGTCCTTATCTACTAATATAAAACTTCCTACTCCTGCTCTTGCTAAAGCTTCTACTACATATGAACCTACTCCTCCAATTCCAAATATAGCTACTTTAGAATTGTGTAGCTTTTCTAAATTTTCTTCTCCAATTAATAGTTCTATTCTTGAAAATTGATTTTGCATAATTACTCCATATATTTTCTTTTTTCGTAATTCATTATATCATAATTATAATAATTTTCAACAAGATAAGTAATAAAAAAATATAGTGATTCAATGGAATTCACTATATTTTTTTACCTATACAACATATTTTTTAATCATAAATGCTCCTGCTCCGATTATAAATGTTATTCCTGTAATTATTGCTATATATATTGGAGTTCTACCTGTTACTACCGTTAATACTACTGGTGCATCATCTATATCATCTTCTCCTTCTTTCTTGTTATTTGGAGTTGAGTCTATATCATCTGCTCCGTGTGGATTATCATCTTCGCTTATTTCTGCTACGTTTGTTTTTACATCTAAGTTATCTTCTCCATTTATCCATGTTAGTACTACATCTACTGTTGCTGTTTCTCCCGGTTGTAACAACGTATCTTTTAATTGGTCTGTTACTATTTTGCCATTTACTTCTTTCCACTTTGGATTGTCTGCTTGATTAAATTTTAATCCTTCTGGTATATAATCTGATATTTCTGTTGCATATCCTTCTATTTCGCCTTCGTTTGTTATTCTTATCTGATATCTGAATTTTACTATTGTGTTTTCTATTCTCTTTTTATTTAATTCAACTTTTACTACTGGTTCTGGGTCTTGTTCTGCATAATGTCCTGTGTCCATTTCTTTTTGCACACCATCTTCTATTAGTATTACTTGGCTTACCCATTTTCTTAATGCTAAGTCGAAATATTTTACATATAGATGTTCTACGTCTTGGTCATCTTCTCCTTCATTCCATTCATCTGGTATTGAGTCTATATCATCTACATCTTCTCCGTCTTCATCAGTGTCTTTGCTGATTTCTGCATGATTTGTTATTATTCTATCAGATGTATTTGGTTCTGTTACTTTAAATGCTATTTGAACATCTTTATAATCCGGTGTTTCCATTTCACCTGGAATAAATGCTTTTAGTAAATATTCTCCTTCTACTTCTTCATTGTCTTTTGATAAATAATCTGTTCTCATTGTTACTGCTTCTTTTACATTTGTTGTAACATTTCCATCTTTATCATATAATACCCATCCATATTTTTTGTTTATTTCATGGTCTAAAATGAATTCTAAGCCTTCTGGAATGTCATCTTTTATTTCTGCAGCATATCCAGATTGTGTTCCTTCATTATATACCCTTATTGTATATATTACTATATCATTGTTGGCTACTCTTACTGGATCTTTTGGATGTGTATATTCCATATCTGTTATTTCTTTACCATCAACAACTGTTCCATATTTTGACGGATTAACCATTGGCACTCTTGATGTTACCTTTTCATTATTTACTCCAGTGATGAACTTTCTTAATGCTAAGTCAAATCTTTCGACTAAGATTTTTTCAAAATCATCATCATCTTCCTGTCCTTCATAATGATAGTTTTTATCATTTAATTCATCTTTGTTAGTATCTTTTCCTTTATAGTCTGGAAGTTTTGAATCTTCTGGTCTATTTACTTTTTCTTCGTTATCTCTGTCTGGAATATTATATTCATTACTACTTTTTGTTATTTCTGCAATATTCGTAATCTTCTTCAATGTTTTTGCAGTATCTTTAACTTTGCATTTTACTAATAATTCCTTATAATCTAAAGTTCCTTCTCCACTAAATCCTTTTAGTAGATTTCCTTCAGCATTTTTTTGTTTTGATAAATAGTCTGTTTTTATAGTTCTTCCATCTTTATCATTTTCATCTAATGTCCATCCATATTTTTTATTTGTTTCATCATTTGGTAAAAATTCAAGTTCAGGTGGTAGATAGTCTGTTATTTCATCAGCATATCCATCTACTTCTCCTTCATTATAAACTCTTATCGCATATATTACAGTATCATTTACTTTTACTCTCACTGGATCTTTTGTATGATTATATTTCGCTGTATTTTCACCATTTTTTAGAGGTGTGACATCTACAGTTGGAGCTCTGTCATAAACTCCATTAGTAGATAATTTTTTATCATTAACTGAAACTATGAATTTTCTTAATGCTAAATCAAATATTTTAACATATACTTTTTCAAAGTCATCATCATCTTGTTCTCCTTCATAGTAGTGATTTGAGTCACTTAATTCTTCTGGATTCGTGGTCTTTCCTTTATAATCTTCCATATTATCTTTATTTACTTGTGGATTATTACTTGGTTGTGAATCTATATCTTCTCCTGCTTTGTTATCTTCTGTATCAAAATCACTACTTATCCATGCTGTATTTGTCAAAATATTTTTCTTTCCAAATTTTGCATTATAATCTACTATGCAATTTATTTCTAATGTTTCAAAATCTAATTCAGTTCCATATGCTTTTAAATCTTTAGCACTGTTTTGTATATTTAATGTTATTTTATTATTTTGTTCATCATATTGCACATTATATGTGTTTTTATTATTTCCTTTAGAATCTTTTGATGTTATAGTATTTACTTTTTGGAATTTTAGCCCTGTTGGAAGTTGATCTATAATTTGGCTTGCATAGCCAGACTTTTCACCTTCGTTATATATTGTTATTGAATATGTTATTACATCACCATTCTTTACAAGTACTGGATCCTTTTTATGGTTATACGTTGCTGTAGTACCACTTACTAAAGAATCTGTGCTAATTTTTGGTGTTCTTTCTGGAATGTTTAATTCTTGAAGATTTTTACCATTTACTTTAGTTATATACTTTCTCAAAGCTAGGTCAAATATTTTGTATGTGTTTGTTATCTTAAAGCCTTGTTGTGCATTTCCTGTTATACTAGATTCATATAATGATAAATCTGCAGATTCTTTTTCCTTTACTGTGTAAACTATATTATTTCCATTTTGTTTTAATGGTAAATCTGTAAAAGTATGACTCCAATGATTTTCATCATTAAGTTCTATTTCTTGATTAAAATTTCCATCTGCAAATAGTTGAACTGTTACAGAACTTGGTCTTTTACTAAATTTATTATTATTATCCACCCATTCTTTATTTACACTTACTTGAGTTACTTGTGGATTGTAACTATTAGTTATAGTGAATCCTTGTTCTGCACTTCCACTAACTGCTGAAGTATATCCTTGTGGTAGGTTTACTTCTTGTACTGTATAGGTTATTTTAGTTCCATCTTTTTTTGATGGTAAATTATCAAATGTATGTGTCCAGCTATTGCTTTCATCCAATCTAATTTCCTGTTCTTTAGTTCCATTTGCTAATAATTCTACCATTATATAGCTTGGTCTTATTCCATCTTGATTGTTTGCATCAGACCATACTTTCTTTACAGTTAATTTAGTATAATCAGGAGTATGAGTATTAGTTATTGTAAAACCAATCGTTTCATTTCCTGTTACAGCCGCTTCATATCCATCTGGAGTATCTTTCTCTCTTACACTATATGTTATTTTACTTCCACCTTCATTCACTGGCAAATTAGTAAACTTAAATGTCCAACTGTTGTCTTCATTTAATTCACAATCTTTATATTTGGTTCCATTCTTTAACAATTCTACTTGAATAGACTCAGTTCTTAATCCATCTTGATCTCCATAATCAGACCATACCTTTTTTACAGTAATTTCTGTTTCTGCTGGTGTATGACTATTTGTAATTGTTACTTCATCATCGAATTCTGATGGTATTGAAGGTGTATATCCATTAGGAGTATTTTTTTCTCTTACACTATATGTTATTTTATTTCCACCTTCATTTACTGGTAATTCTGTAAATGTATAACTCCAGCCATTGCTCTCATCTAATCTATGCTCTCTATATACTGTATCATTTTTCAATAGTTCTACTTCAATAAACTCTGGTCTTATTCCATCTTGGTCGTCTGCATCAGACCATTGTTTTTTTACCGTTAGTTGAGTAACGTCCGGTGTATGACTATTACTTATAATATAATCTGTTACATCATTTTTTTGTATAGAAGATGTATATCCTGCTGGGACATTTTTTTCTTGAAAAGTATAACTTTGAAGTACACCATCTTCATACATAGGTAAATCTGCTCTAGAGTAAGTCCAACTATTAGCTGCATTTAGTGTGATTGTTTCTAATAAACTTCCATTTTTCAATAAATCTACTTGTATAGATTCTGGTCTTATTCCATCTTGGTCATTTTCATCATTCCAAACTTTAGTGATTTTTACCTTTGTTGTTCTGTTGTCTTTTGGAGTTTGTGTATCACTTACTTTATATGATTTACTCTCAGTATCTATTATAACAACTGGTTGATTGACTTCTGCACTACTAATAGGTGTTGACCAATACGTTAATTTTTTTATTTTTTTGTCTGCTGATATTTCTATTTTTACTTCCTCGTTTCCGATAGGTACTTGTATATAAAAATCATTTCCTATAGTAGACTTTATTTTCTCAGTAGTTGTACTTCCTGAAATATTTTCTTTGCTAGCTCCTAATATTGTTGCATTTCCAATATTCTCTGAACCTTTGTAAACGTTTGCTTGAAAATTTGAATAATTATCTATAGCCTCAATTTTGTATGGTCCTATTATAACAGAATCACCTTGATAAGATATTGTTACTCTATCATGTTCTAATGTAAGTGGTGAAGAATCTACCGCCTTATAATCGTAACTTCCATTACTTTGTGGTTGAGTTATTAGATACTCATATAAACCTTTTATTGGATTGTCTAATGGATCCATCTCCAATTTTTCTTCTAAATTTACTTCCCCATATCCATTAAATTGAGAAATAGCGAATGTTGTATTTTCTGATGGTTGAAAATTGTCTCCTTTATTTGTTATAAACCAAATCGCAGATTGCTGAATAACTTCAAGTATATCTTTAATTTGTTCTTCACTTACACTTTTTTCTGTGAAGTCTGATTTCTTGTAATCACCTGCAACATTTAGTAGATAGTTTACAGAAGCTTCATCCTCTGGTATACATATATTATCTAATAGCCACATAAGTTTGTTGTAATCTTCAGTATTAGTAGGAAGATATTGCCTATATTCTCCCATTGACTCTGGATATCTCATATCAAAATACTGATTATAATCAATTACTGATGAACTACCTGTAGATGCATCTGATGCAAATCCTCTACCATCTTTTAAGCAATAGATTGGCTGCTTTGATTTACTTTCATCAACAGCTGAACCTGAACTATTATATTCAACTATTTTTATAACAGGGATTGATGGTTTTACACTATTGTATGTTCCTGTGGTATAATATCCTGTTGTTCTACGATTTCCTGACTCATACAATCCTAGTTTTTTTGCTGTAGTTGATTGTGTTGCTAGAGTAAAACTTCCACCAGAAAAAATTGTTAATGCAATTATAAATATAATAATTAAACTTCTTCTTATATTCTTCATTTTTTAGTCCTATCTTTTCGTATATTTTTTGACAAAATTTCACATAATTATTTTATACTTTTTATTTTTTTACAAAATATTATATAATTATTTTTTCTTTTTTTATTTTATATATACATTTTAGCATACTAGTAAAAATTATCAATACTTTTCTATTCAATTTATTTTACATTTTTTTTACATTTTTATTTTATATTTTTATTAAAAATTTTCTATTTAGGATTTTAACCTTTTATTTTCAAGTTTATTTTATTATCTTTTGCATATAATTTTGCATAACCACCAATAGGAAATGTTATTATTGGAGTTGTGTGTCCGAAGTCTGCTCCTGCAATTACTGGAAGGTTATTCAATTCTCTTTTGTTTTTTATCATTTTTATCCATTTTTCTTTTGTCATATTACAATTTTTTTGTGCTCTTCCAAGTACTATTCCTCTTACTTTCTTAAATTCTGGCATATGAATTAATGATTGCAAATTTCTGTCAAATTCTAATAGATATAATTTATCTGCTGCTCCATCATCTTCAATAAATAAAATTTTGTCTTCAATGTCTGGCATATAATTTGTACCTTGTAATAAATTTAATGTACATAAATTACCACCAACAATTTCTCCTTCTGCAATTCCCTCATTTATAATAAACATTCCTTCATTTTTTATAAATTCCCTGTTTTCTTGGTCTATGAACCATGCATCATCACTCCATTCTTTTGATGATACAACTTCTATTTCTTCATCTTCAAAAAACATTTTTTTGAAATATTCAAGTTCATATTCAAATCCTTTAAGCATTCCAAAACTTGAGTAGTGTGGTCCAGAGTACGTTACTAAACCTGTTCTTGCATATATTGCATTTGAAAGAGCTGTTATATCTGAAAAACCACAAAATATTTTTGGATTTTGTTTTATTGATTCATAATCAATATAGTCTAATAATTGATTAGAATTAAATCCTCCAATTACAGTTAAAATTGCTTTTACACTTTTATCTCTAAATGCTTCATTTAAATCTTCTACCCTATGTTCTATTGATGCAGTTAAATAATCTTCATCTGCTTCATTAACATACTTTCCAAAAGTTACTTTTAGACCCAATTCTTCTAATCTTTGTGTTGCAATTTTTTTGCTATCTTCTCCAATAATTACCATACTTCTTGATGGTGCTATTATTCTAACTTCATCTCCAGCTTTTAATTTACTTGGTATCATGATAAATTTCCTTTCCTTGCCAACAAGGCAAACATACTTTTTTTATAATTCAAATGTTTCGTCATTCTCTAATATTTTTATTTTGCAATTTTTTAAATTCATTTCATAAAATTTATTTGGATTTTCTCCATGTATTGGAATAAGTACATCTGGTTCTACAGTTTGACATACTTGATTTATAGCTTCATAGCTAGAATGTCCGCTTGTATGTAATTTAATACAATTATCTGGTACAATTTCTTGTAAACTTTTATATTCTTTAAAGTCTTTATCTAAATATCCTTCCCATTGTGAATAAATAAAGCAGTTATCTGGATATCTTTTAAGCATTACTCTTGAGAAATGGTTATCTCTTATAAGCATTACAAAACCATCTTCATTCATTATCTTATCAAGATTATGTCCATAACTATATACATGATGGAATTTATATAATTGACTTCTTGATATAGAGTTTATATATTCTAATAATTCTTTTTGATAATCATCACAAATGAATATCTTTTTAGCCTTTAGTGCAGCTTTATGAAGAACTGCTATACGGTCTATATTTGTACTACTACATAACACAAATATATTTTTATTTTCTTTAAATATTTTTTCTGCTTCATCTTTTAGTTCAAATTCTGTTTTTGGTAAGTTGTTATCTCTTGATAATGTTGTTCCTTCACAGATTAAACAATCAACCTTTCCTACATATTTTTCTAAAGCTGGAATGACTGCCTTTCCTCTTGGTCCATGAGTTCTAAAATCTCCTGTGTGCAAAACTTTCTTTCCATCACATTCAATTAATAACATGTGAGCATTAAATGCAGAGTGGTCAACTTCTATCGGTGTTATTACAATATCATTTTTCTTGATTTTTTCAGGAATCTTGTATGTATTAAAACTTTCTATTAACTCCATATTTTTTTCTGGTACTCTTTTTGCTTTAATTAGTCTTGATTGGACTTTCTTAAATATTTCTTTTGAAACTTCTCCAATATATACTGGAATTCCTTCTAAAATCTTATCATACAAACCAATATGATCACCATGATAATGAGTTATAAAAACAGCATCAAATTTCTTTCCACCTTCAACTGTTAATCCTTCAATCTCTACATCTTCTTTTTTCTCATTGTTTTTACTTGGAAGATTTGCACCTATGTCTATTGCTATTTTAGTTCCACTATTTGACTCAATCGTTACGACGCAACCACCGATTTGATTTCCATTATAAACTTTAATTTTCATAAACTTACCTCCATAAAATTACTTTTTACTATTATAAGTATTTTAATTTATATAAGCAAGTACTATGGTCACATATTGTATATTTAATTATCTAAAATCTTCCTTTTTTGTTTCTTTATAATTATCAAAATTTAAGTCAAAATTGCTATCTTTGTATGTTTTATTTGTTTTTATGTATTTAAAGTTAAACATATCATCTGGTTTTGCAAAATATAAATCAATAAGATTTTTATCATTTTTTAATAATTTCTTAACAGAAAAATCTGAATCGTAATCGTAATTATATATTCCCAAATATTTTTCAAATGTTTGACTTTTGTTTTCATAATCAGCTAAAAAGAAAACTAACTCAGCAGAAGAAGCTCCTGTCTTTAAAGTTATTTTGTCGTAATCTATATCCTTAAAATTACTATTTTTTATTAAGTCATTGTCTTGATAAAATTTCATAATAGCTTTTATTTCATTTTGTAATCTTTCTCTAACATTGATTAGATATTCGTTTTCTTTTTTAAATTTATCTTTACGATATGCTGATTCATATATACCACTTTTATCATTTCTAAGAGTATTTATTATAGCAATATTGTTTTTAATATGTCCTGCTATTCCACTGCCAAAAGTCAAATCACTTTTACTTACTCCGCCAAAAGCTCCTGTTCCATGTTTAACTTCTACAAGATATATTGTAATTCTACCTTTTTCATCTGGCTTGCCTATTACCATTATGTCGGCTCTACCTAATGTCTTAGTTCTAAATTCTCCTTTATCTGTTTTTATTTTATCTTTATGGTTTGCTCTATAAATATAATCATTTAATCCTTGTAATTGATATTCAATATCATATGCGTAATAGTTGGTATTATTGTTATTTAATTCATGCATTATTTTTTGTTGAATAATTTTTTCAGCTTTTACAGTATCATTTCCTAATTCAGCATTTTGGTATCTTTCTACCTTTTCTTTTAATTCATCAAGAATATCAAGCCATTCATCTAGATTATCTGACTTTCCTTTTTCTAGCAATTTCTTTAGCTTGCTTGGTTTTTCTTTTTCACTAGATTTAAAATAGTTTTCATCAAAATCAGCTTCAAATTTATTTAATTTACTATAATATTTTATTTTAAAAAATCTTCCTCCAGAAACATAGAAATGTAATTCATTATCTCTTACTCCTAAAATTACATCATTATGCTTTTTTACATATTCAATAAATGGTTTTATTGCCTCATTAAAACTTTCTTCATATTTTTCATTTACTCTAATACTTCTCATAATTCTTCTCCTTTTACATTTAAATTTCTTTTATTCTAATAATTATTTTTTCATCTGTTATTCCATTTTTTTGATATTCATTTTTAAATTCAGTATAACTCCATACTGGAGAGTATTTTTGTAGTATTTTCTCATCTTTGTAAGTTTCTATTTCATATATGTGATTATCTGTAATGCAATTAGTAAAAGATTTGTATTTAAATCTTGGATTTCCAGCTAAAATTTTAAACGGGATTCCTTTAAAAAGATTATCATGTTCTTCGTTCCATAACTTTTCTAGCAATTTTCTATTAATCACTATGTATACATTATAAATATCTTCTGGATTGTACTTTTTTTCAATTAGTTGATCTACTTTTTCAATTTCAAATTTTTCTATAACATTATTTGGTATCATAACAGAAAATTCTTCAAACTCAAGTCCTAAGTAGTCATAATCCTTTATTTTCAAGTTTGCACCTCCTTTCAAAAAATTTTTTCAATTATTATTTTTTTATTTATCCCAAAATTCTTCCTCATGATAATTTCCATCATCATCTATATGTACATCCATAAAGCAATCTTCACACATACAGTCATATAGTTCATATTCTTCTTGTGATATCTTTTTAAAGCACATTTCACATTCATATACTTCTTCATTTCTTTTAGAATAATCTATATCAGTATCACTTTTTGAGTTTTCCATGTCTTTAATTGTACCATATTCCCTAATTAATTCTTCGGCAGATTGTCTAGATTCATTTTTTTCTTTGATATATTTAATATGATTGTAATATTCTTCTACTTCTTCTGTTCTATCTTTTTCCTTTATGTAAACAAAATCAATTATAATTACTCCAATTAATAAAAATAATATTATTCCTCCAACAAATGTGGGTATGTAATTTATAACTGCTATATACAATATCGTATATAATATAAAACAAAAGAAATTATTACAATTAAATAATTCTAACAATCCTACTCCTAGAGGAAAAATAATACCAAATATAATACCATGGCTTATACTTAAATTATTATCTATACTAAAAATATAACCTATATATCCACATAGTCCTGAAGCTATAAAAAGAACTACAAGCGCACCTAGTAATTTACTTAAATCTTCAGAAATAAGTTTATTTTTAATATTTAATTTTTCTTTGTTTTGTTCGTCACTCATTTCCATAAAACTTACCTTATATTTATTTTCTACTTTTTACTTTCCTATATATATATTTAACTGTTTGGACAACAACATTAATAATTATAGGAATTATTGCTAGTCCAAAAGCAACTATAAAATATTCTATTCCATTCAAACTTAATAATCCATTATTATGTTGGATTATAATCCATTTATTATAATTTACTCTATTAATAATTTATCTGTTTTTTAATTCTCATTATTTTTTATGTCTTTTGCTTGCATTAAAAGTTCATCAAAGTCTGAAATATATATTTTGTCTTGTACAATTCTATATTTTTCGAATTCTGTTTCGGCATGAAGCTTTGCCATCTCTGCTGATACTTTTCCATTATCCTTTAAAATTTCATGGTCCCATAATGTTAAAAATCCATTTAGCCTTTTTTCCCAATCTTCCATTGTCATAGGAATATGTCGCATTGCTTGCATTTCAGCTAAATCTAAATATGCTGATACAATTCTCTCTAGCTGAGCAATTTCATCTTCTGATAAGTAATTTTTTGCAACAACTACATCATACTTATGTATTTTACTGTTTGGTGCACCTTCCCAAGTAGTTAATCCCATATTTTCTTTTTTATGGTCTGCTCTGTTATAAATTATTTCCGCAGCAGTATTACCGTGATACTGCATAATGTAACTTGTTTTGTACGGAAGTAAAAAAACGAATTGTCGATTTTGCTGTTTTATCATAGTCTATTGAAGTTGAATAAATATCAGTTATTTTTTGATAAAATTTTCTTTCTGACATTCTTATTTCTCTAATACGTTCTAATTGCTCTTCAAAATATTTTTCTGTTAAAATTGAGCCACCATTTTTTAGTCTTTCATCATCCATTACCCAACCTTTTATTGTGTAATCTTTGACAATTTGATTTGCCCATTTTCTAAATTGTACTGCTCTTTCATTATCTACTTTAAATCCAATAGCAATTATCATTTGAAGATTATAGTGTGCAACATTTCTTGAGACCTCTCTGTTGCCTTCTTTTTGAACTATTAGGAAATTCCTAATAGTTGAATTCTTATCAAGCTCATCATCTTTATAAATATTTGATATATGCTCATTGATAGTTGCCACATTTACATTATATAAAGTAGCTAACATTTTTTGTGTAAGCCAGATATTTTCATCTTCATATCTAACTTCTATTGATTCTGGATTATCTCCAATTGCTGCTACATAAGTTAAATATTCTGCTGCACTAGAGCGAATTGTGATTTCATTCTTTTTTTTCTTTTTCAATAACTTTATTCCTTTCTAATTTTCTCACCAATGGTGCGACAATTTCATCATTTTTCTTTATCTTTATTTTTATCCTTTTCACTTTTCTTTTGATATCTTTCTTTCTCTGAGTAAACAATTTATTGACACATACTATTAAACTATAAAAATTTGTATTATGATAATCTCATAAATTTATCTTATTTACTAATATACTTTTGATTTTTACTTGTAGGCTTATCTGGAATTGTCATTTTTAGTAGTCCTTTTTCTACTAATGGTTTTATATAATCTCTCCTAAATCTTGTTCTATTTTTATAACCTATATATTCCATAATTTCAAAAATGTTTTTTTCTTTATTACAAAATTCAATTATCTTTATATTTATATCAACATGTGCCTTATCATGTGCCTGAACTTGTGCCTTATTATATGCCTTACTATTTCCAATTAGTGATGCATTTAATTCTTTTACTGTCATTTTATTAACTTCTGCAACTGTCATATCATTTAATACTTTTACTAATGGAACTGTTGCTTTAAATAAATCTCCTTCTTCAAATATTGGCTCTTTTCCTGAATAAATTTCAGAATAATTTGTTATATTTCTAACTCCGCTTCCTAATTCATCAGCTAATCCTATCTCTCTAAATATTTTTGCAATTTTAGGATTTTTTGAATATGGTATACAATTTTTTACTGTAATAAATCCTCTCATTCGAGGCATATTAGGATTTTCAGTATAAATTGAATCTTTTGTTATAATCAATCTTGAAGTTATGCCACTTGTTAATTCTCTATGAATTAACAAGTTACAGCATAGTTCACGTGCTATTTTATCTCTAATACTAACACTGTGTGAACCTTCAAGATAAAATTTATCATTAGTGTGTTTTTGAACAAATTGCATTAATCTTTCATAACTATCTATCAAATTTGTAATAATTACATCTCTATCATCATATCTATCCATGTTTTCATTTCTGTATATTGCATCTGTTTTAAAATGTGATAAACATGACATAATTATCTCATCTTTTCCAAATAGTAAAATTGCTGCAAGAGTTAATCCTTTTTCTTTCGTCATTACATCTTCTCGATATAATCCTGAACTTTTTATAATTTGCTCATTAGTCATATTTTTCCATGGATGATTTTCATTTTTTAAAATTGCCCATCTTCTTGCTTTTTCAAACAAATCTTCTCTTAAATTTTCCATTGTAGCATAAGGGAAAATTTTATCTTCAATATGTACTTCTTTTTTTCTCAAATACATATCTAAAACTAAATTACTATTATCTGTAATATCAAAATCTCCATCTTCATTTCTATCATAAATTCTTCCACCAGATCTATGTACTTCTGGAGAATCAGGAACATTTATATATAAAACTGTTTTTCCTTTTATTTTGTATTCCGCTATATTTAAATATACTGTTGGAGATATTTTACTAGGATTATTACATAAATTAGCAAAGTCTTTTTTCATTTGTGCTACACTTTTTTCATCCACTCCTGTAATATCTTTGTTATCTTTTATACCTAATAATATATTTCCACCAAAACGATTCAAAAAAGCACATACTGTTTCAAAAAGATTTTTTGGTAATTGCTGTTTTGCTTCTTTAAACTCAGTATTTATTTTTTCTCCTTGCTTTATTATGTTGTTTATAATATCTACCATATTCATCCTTTCTAATTATGCCAATTTGATGGCACAATTTAAATTATTTTTTACAACTATTTTTATCTTTTTCAATTTTCTTCTGATACCTTTCCTCCTCTGAGTAAGCAATTTATAGGCACAAGTTCAAACTTATATTCACATTGAAATATTCATAAAAATTATTCATTTTTTATGTATTTTAAAACACTATCTTTTAATTTCTAAAAAACTTAAAAATAATATATCATATTTAAAAAATTTTTTCAACGCAAAAAGCACCTTACTTTTTTACAGTATGGTACTTTTTATATTATTTATGTTATCTATTTTTTTCACTATCCTTACTTGAAATATTTTCTTTAATATGTTCAATTGTATCTTTTACTGCGCCTCCCGAGTTTGCCACTTAGTCGAAAAAAAAATTATGTTTTTTGCAAGTAAACACTTGCTTTTTTTGTTTCTTATTGTTATAATCTTTTTGTCGGTATATAAGTATATGTTATATCACAAAGGAGAAATTTTTTATGTATGTAGAATGCTTTAAAAATAACGGTATTGATTATCTTAGATTAGTTCAAAGTAATAGAGTAGAAAATTCTAAAGGTATAAAAACAGCTAGAAAAAATGTTATATATAATATTGGTCCACTTTCAAAATTTGATGATGGAAAACCAGATTATATTGAAAGATTAAAAATGTCTTTTAAAGCAGGAAATCCAATTATTGAATCTTTAAAAAAATATTGTAATACAAGTGATTTTCCAATCACTCATAAATTCTCTATTAC